>CBFGLP010000169.1:0-13171 GCA_965649595.1 uncultured Myxococcales bacterium
CGGCGCCTGCACGTGCACGGGTGCCGGCGCTTGGCTGGCGAGCGGCTCGAGCGGCGCCGGCTCGGCGGCGGGCGTGTCCGAGGCCGGCTTGTCGACGGCCGGGCGCTCCTCGTGCGCGATCACGACGCTCGGCTCGCGCACCGGTCGTGGCTGTGGCTCGCGGGTCACCGTGCCGGCCAGCCACAAGCTCGCGAGGCCCGTGGTCGTCATCGCAGCTGTCGCGGCGACGACCTTGACCGCGTACGAGAGCTTGGCCGTGAACGAGATCCGAGCGAGCTCCGCTGGCTCCGCCAGCTCGATCAGCTCGCCACCTCCATCCCCACCTCCATCCCCGCCTCCATCGCCACCGCCCGCGTCCAAGCGGCGATGGAACGCGGCGAGCATCGCCTCCTCGCTGCCGGGCGGCGGGCTCCACTCGCGTCGCAGCTGGCCGAGCGCTCCTTCGGTACGTGGATCGATCTCGGTCATGACTGCTCCTCGTTGGGCCCCATGCAGCGCGCCATCGCTTCGGCGACCTGCGCTCGGGCGACGCGGAGTCGCCAGTAGACGGTGTTGAGCTTGCTGCCGACCAGCTCGGCGATCTCGGGCGCGCTCAGGCCCTCGATCTGCGCCAGCACGAACACGGTGCGCAGCGGCTCGTCGAGCTCGGCCAGCGCTCGCTCGAGCGCGCCGAGGGCCTCGCGATCGGCGACCTGCTCGTCGATCGCCCGCGCCTCGCGAGGTGGCGGCGCGACCTGCTTGCGCCGCGCGTGGCGGAACTCGCCGCGGTGGTAACTGGCCGCGACCCGACGGACGACGCCGAACAGCCACGAGCGCTCCGAGCTGCCGCGATCCCAGTCGTCCCAGCGCCGATGGACGATCATGAACACGTCCTGGACCGCGTCCTCAATCGCGCTGGGCGGGACGCCATGATATCGGAGCATGCGCCAGACGAACCCGAGCTGGCGACGATAGACCTCGTCGAAGCCCTCCCGGGGGTGCGTCCGCGCTCGAGCTTGGGGCATGCGGTGAGCCATGACCACCACGGGAGCAACCCGTGGTTGCTACGGAAACCGGACCTCCAGCCCAGCCAGCGCCCGCACGCCGATCGGCGTGGTCCGCATCACCGCGTCTGCGTTGATCGAGAAGCCAGCCGCGAACATCGGGATGAGCGCGTCGAGCTCGAGCCCGAGCGCGACGCGGGGCACCGGCTCCCAAGCCAGCGCGGGCCCGAGCTCGACTCCCAGGTAGGGCTGTGTGACTCGGACCGGGTTGGGCACGCCCGAGCGCCCCTGCCCCCTCAGCTGTCCGCCCTCGATGCCCAGACAGAGCGGGAAGCTCAGGCGACCTCGAGCCGGTACGCCGCAGCCCCGGGCCCCGAGCAGCCAGCCGTCGAAGTTGCCGCGGCGCGTGTCTCCGAGATCGACCTGCACGGGCGGCAACCAAGCGCCTCGCACCTCGGCACGCCAGCCTCGGCCAAACACCGCGACGCGCAGATCGATCAGGCCCGAGCCCATGCGCAGCGGACCAAAGCCACCACCACCCCGCAGCGACACGCCGGCTCGCGCTCGTGCCGGTCGAGTCGGCTCGGGGCTGGCTTCGACGAGCTGCAGGTTGGTGAACACGTCGTCCGAGGACGCTGGGCTCGAGTCGCCGCCACCTACGTCGGGCTCGCGCTCGAGCGTTGGCTCGACCTTCGGCCCTGGCTCGACCTTCGGCCCTGGCTCGTCGTCTCGCCGCGTCGTTGCCTCGACCGTCGCGACCGGATCCAACGAGACCGCGATCACCAGCGCCGTCGCCTCGGCGGCGGTCGTGCAGCTCTCCGCCGCGAAGCTGCGCTGCTCGACCCCGCGCGCGCCGGCGATCTCCAGCTCGACCTGCCACGAGGATCCGCTCGGAATGACGCGAGCCGTCGCGCTCACGCGCCCGGGCCCGCTCGCGGACGCGGGGATCTCGGCGAGGCTGGGCAGATAGCCCCTCACCATCCCCGCGACCTCGTCGCGACTCGGACAACCGGTGTTGTCCTGCGCCGCGCTCCAGTCGAGCGTCAAGGCCACTTCGTTGAATGGCGACTCGACCGGCAGCGCCGGGGGCCCGAGCAGGGCGAGCAGGACATGCAAGAGCATGCAGCAACCGTGGAGTGAGCCCTGCTGGGTCAGCCGATCATCGTGGTGCTCGGACTTTCGTCACGAGCAGTTGCCGAGCACCCGCCCGACGTCGATCACAGCCGCCGCTTGTAGTCCTCGTAGCCGAAGCGCTTGAGCACGTCGAGCTCGCCGGCTTCGCGCCAGATCGCGATCGCCGGCAACGTGATGCCGTTGAAGGTGGTCGTCTTGACCATCGTGTAGTGGATCATGTCCATGAACACGACCCGATCGCCGACCGCGAGCGGCCGCTCGAACACGTAGTCGGCCAAGAAGTCGCCTGCCAAGCACGACTGCCCGCCGAGGTGGTAGCGGTGCCCGTCCCCGCCGCCCAGACTGAAGGAGCTGCTGGCCCCGAGCACCGCCGGCCGATAGGGCATCTCGAGCGTGTCGGGCATGTGCGCGGTGAACGAGACGTCGAGCATCGCCGTGCGCACCCCCTGCGCCTCGACGATGTCGAGCACCGTGGAGACCAGCTCGCCGGTCTGCCAACCGACCGCGCTGCCCGGCTCGAGCACGACCTGCTCGAGGTTGGGATAGCGCGAACGGATCCCGCGGATCAGCTGGATCAGGCCCTCGACGTCATAGCCAGCCCGAGTGATCGCATGACCGCCGCCCATGTTGAGCCAGCGGACCTTCCCGAGCAGGTGGCCAAAGCGAGCCTCGACGTGCTCGAGCGTGCGCGCGAGCGTGTCGGCTCCCTTTTCGCAGAGCGTGTGGAAGTGCAGGCCCTCGATGCCCGGCGGCAGGCCGCTCGCCCAACCTTCTCGCTGCGCGACCTCGGCCAGCTTGCCCGCGGTCACGCCGAGCCGCGAGCCTGGTACGCAGGGGTTGTAGAGGTCGGTCTCGACCTCGGCGTACTCGGGGTTGATGCGCAGCCCGGGGCTCTTGCCGGATAGCCGCGCCCGATAGCGCAGGTACTCGCTGATCGAGTTGAAGGTCAGGTGCGAGGAGATCCGCGCGACGTCGTCGAAGTCGGCGTCGATGTAGGCCGGGCAGTAGGTGTGGACCTGTCCGTGAAACTCGTCCTCCCCCAGCCGCGCCTCGGACAGCGAGCTCGCGGTCACGCCCGGGAGATACTGCCGGACCAGCGGGAAGGTCCCGTACATCGCGAAGCCCTTGAGCGCGCAGATGATCGTCGCGCCGCTCTCACGCTGCACACGGGCGAGCAGCTCGAGGTTCGCGCGCAGGCGCGACTCCTCGAGCACGAAGCAGGGGCTGGGCGTGGCCGCGTAGTCGATCGCCATCGCGTCAGTCGTAGCTGTGGGGGAGATCGATGTCGTGGAGCTCGACCCAGGGCAGCCCCTGGACGTTGAGCTGGGCCATGAAGGGGTCGGGATCGAACTCCTCGACGTTGAACACGCCGGGCCGCTTCCAGCTGCCCTCGAGCATCAGCTTGGCGCCGATCACCGCCGGCACGCCGGTCGTGTAGCTGATCGCCTGGGCCCGGACCTCGCGCCAGCAAGCCGCGTGGTCGCAGTTGTTGTAGACCCAGTAGTTCTTGACCTTGCCGGCCTTGATGCCGCGGATCTGGCAGCCGATCGAGGTCTGGCCGGTGTAGTTCTCACCGAGCGTCTCGGGCTGCGGCAGCACGGCCTTGAGGAACTGCAGCGGCACGATGTCCATGCCTTGGTAGTTGATCGGCTTGATCGAGGTCATGCCGACGTTCTCGAGCACGCGCAGGTGAGTCAGGTACTCCTGCCCGAAGGTCATCCAGAAGCGGGCGCGCTCGAGCGTGGGGAAGTTCTTGACCAGCGACTCGAGCTCCTCGTGGTAGAGCACGTAGGACTCGCGCGGCCCGATGTTCGGGTAGTCGATCGGCTGGTGGATGCTCATCGGCGGGATCTCGACCCAGCGGCCCTTCTCCCAGAAGCGGCCCGGCTGGGTGATCTCGCGGATGTTGATCTCGGGGTTGAAGTTGGTCGCGAAGGCCTTGCCGTGGCTGCCCGCGTTGCAGTCGACGATGTCGAGGTAGCGAATCTCGTCGAAGTGGTGCTTGGCCGCGTAGGCGGTGAACACCCCGGTCACGCCCGGATCGAAGCCGCACCCGAGCAGCGCCATCAGCCCGGCCTGCTCGAAGCGCTCGCGGTACGCCCACTGCCACTTGTACTCGAACTTGGCGACGTCCTTGGGCTCGTAGTTGGCGGTGTCGAGGTAGTGGACGCCGGTCTCGAGGCAGGCGTCCATGATCGCCAGGTCCTGATAGGGCAGCGCGACGTTGATGATCAGCTCGGGCTGCACGTCGCGGATCAGCGCGACGGTCTCGGAGACCACGTCGGCGTCGACGGCCGCGGTCGCGATCTTCACGCCGCGCATCTCCTGGACCTCGGCGGCGATCTTGTCGCAGCGAGACTTGGTCCGGCTCGCGAGGGTGATCTCGCTGAACACGCCCGGGTTCATCGCGCACTTGTGGGTGACGACGCCGCCGACTCCTCCGGCGCCGATGATCAGAACCTTGCTCATGGTGCGCGGAGGGTCGACCGGACCCGCGGGGCTGTCAACTGGCCGAAGAGCGACGGACCCTGGGCGCTCGTCGGTCGCTCTTGTATTCTGAACCCTCCATGTCGGAGCCTGCTCGTCGAACAGCCTCCTATGAAGATGTCCTCGCCGCGCCCGAGCACATGATCGCGGAGCTGCTCGGTGGCGAGCTGCATCTACAGCCGCGGCCCTCGGTACCTCATGCGGCGGCCGCGACGAGCTTGGCGGAAGAGCTGGGGCCCCCTTTCAAGCGAGGCAAGGGTGGTCCAGGTGGCTGGCACATCCTCTACGAGCCCGAGCTCCACCTCGGGGATGACGTCTTGGTTCCGGACCTCGGCGGCTGGCGGCTGACGACCATGGATCGGCTCACCAACGTCGCGTGGCTCGAGACCCGCCCCGATTGGATCTGCGAGGTGCTCTCGCCTTCGACGGAGAAAATCGATCGCGCCGTTAAACTGCCGATCTATGCGAGGGAAGGCGTCGGTCACGCTTGGCTCATCAACCCGCTGCTTCGCACGCTCGAGGTGCTGCGGCTCGAGCGGGGTCGCTGGACCAACATTGGTACTTACCGTGACGAGCAAGAGATTCGGGCTGAGCCTTTCGATGCGATCGTGCTCTCGCTCGGCGTGCTGTGGGAGCGGGTTGAGCTCTGACGCTAGACCTGCTCGTTACCAAGGGATCGGCTTGCCATCGCGGAAGAACCCGCCCGAGGGTCCATCCGCCGGCAAGCTGGCCGCCCACAGGATGCCGCGGATGCCCTCGTCGACCGATCGCGTCGCGTGCGGCCCTCCCATCCGTGTGCGGACCCAGCCCGGGCAGACCGAATTGATCTTCACGTCCCCACGCACCTCGGCATGGAACACCCGGGTGACGGCATTGAGGGCGGTCTTGCTCAGGCGATAGGCCGGGTACCCTCCATTCATCTCGGTCAGCCCGGCCATCCCGGTGCTGACATTGACGATCCGCCCGTAGCCGCCACTGTTCATGCGGGGCAGCGCGCGCTGACACATGCGGAAGGGCCCGAGCGCGTTTACGTCGAACGCCCTGAGCATCACCTCGCTGGAGACGTCGAAGGTGCCCCCCTCCTCGTCGTCGAACTCACCCGCCGCGTTGTTGATCACGATACCGAGCCGGCCCGCGTGGCGCTGATCGATGCGCTCGAACAGGCGATCGACGTCCGCGTCGCTGCTGACGTCGAGGCGCTCGCGCTCAAACGCGAGGCCCTGCTCGACGAAGGGCGCGAGCGCCCGGTCGAGCTTGTCGAGATCGCGGGCGCTCGCAATGACATGGTGGCCAGCACGGGCGAGCGCTGCAGAAGTGGCGAGGCCGAGGCCGGTGCTGGCGCCAGTGACGACGGCGAGTTGCTGGCTCATTGCTAGGGTTTAGCCCGGACCACGTGAACGTTGAAGTTGGCGCTCCCGATCGACCCCCACAAGCGGATCCACAGCGGCAGGTAGCTCTCGGTGCCGCGCGCCGTTGCGATGCCACCGAGATCGATCACGTCGCGCCAGCCGAACCACTCGGTCAGGATCGTGCGCACCTTGGCCTTGGCCTCGGTGTCGTCTCCCGACATGAACATCGTGTGCACGCCGGGTACCAGGCTCGGCTCGACCATCACGTTCGCGTTGACCGTGTTGAGGCTCTTGACCACCTTGGTCGCCGGAAGCTCGCGCTGGATCTGCTCACCGAGCGAGTCGTCGTTGAACACGAACAGCCGCGGCGGCATGCCCTTGGAGAAGTCGAGCGGGTTGGCGACGTCGATCAGGATCTTGCCGGCCAGCGCGTCGGCCCCAGCCGAGCGCAGAGCCTCGAGCGATCCGGTGCCTTGCGTGCAGTTGAACACCAGCTCCGCGAAGCGGGCTCCGTCGGCGTAGCTGCCCAAGCTGGCCTTGTCGCTGGCGACGGCCGCGAGCCAGGCCTTGCCCTTCTCGCCCTCGGCGCTGCGCGAGGCCAACATCACCTCGTGGCCGAGCGCGATCAGCTTGCTGCCAATGGTGGTGCCGACCATTCCGGTTCCAAAAACTGCGATCTTCATGGTGTGCTCTCGTTCGTGTGCGGTGAGTGGAGGTCTCGGCAAACAGGCTATTGCTGACCAAGGCTGCGGTCTAGCGCGTCCGAGTTGCATCTCTAATGACTCAAAGTTGATAATTATCGCATGAAAGACCCCTTCGCCGGGATCCAGGCCTTCGTCGCCGTCGCGGAGCGCAGCAGCTTCCGGCAAGCCGCCGAGCAGCTCGGCCTGACGCCTGCGGGCGTCAGCAAGGCGGTCGCACGGCTCGAAGAGGAGCTCGGCGTGCGGCTGTTCGACCGGACCACGCGGCGGGTCGAGCCGACCGCCGCGGGTCAGGTGTTCCTCGACCACTGCCGGGCCGCGCTTGGATCGATCCACACCGGCCGCGAGCTGCTGGCCGAGGCCCAGAAGGTCGCTCGCGGCGAGCTGACGATCGCCCTGCCCTTCATCCTCGGTCCGCACCTGATCGAGCGACTGCCCGAGTTCTGCGCCCGCTACCCAGCCCTGCGCCTGCAGCTGCGCCTGAGCGATCGGCTCAGCCGGCTGGTCGACGAGCACATCGACGTGGCGATCCGGATCGGGGCGCTCTCGGACTCGTCGGTGATCGCCCGCAAGCTGACCGACACCCGCTGGGTGACCGTCGCGGCGCCGAGCTACCTGGCTCGCCGCGGGACCCCTCGACGACCCGAGGAGCTGGCCGAGCACGACTGCTTGGTGTTTCGCGGCCCGCGAGGGACCGCGGTCGACTGGAGCTTTCGCGCCCGACCGGCGCGCGCTCGCACGGGCAAGCCGGTCGAGCTGCGCGAGCACCCGCTGATCGGGCGCGTCCAGATCGATCAGGGCGACCTGCTGATCAACGCCGCCGAGGCCGGGCTCGGCGTCGCGCAGGTGCTCGAGTTCATGGTCGTCGAGCCGCTGCGCGAGGGTCGATTGGTCGCGCTGCTCGACGACTGGGCGGCGCCCGGGCCAGCGATTCACGTGCTGTGCAAGCCCGGCCAGCAGAAGGTGCCCAAGGTCCGCGCGCTGATCGACTACCTGGTCGATCGCTGGTGCTGAGCAATCCTCACTGCATGGCGTGATCGGAGGCGTGCCCCCACAGCACTGCGCGCGCCCAGGCCTCGGCCTCTTCCATGGTCGCGAACACCCGGGTCTCGCTGATCGGTCGGTTCACGCGGTTCATGAAATTCAACGCGCCTCGCAGGACCGGCGAGGTCATCGCCAAGGCAGCGCAGCGCCGCCACGGTCGCAGCTGATCGCCGTATTGCTCGAACCACTCGACCATGTCGCGGATGTCCGCTGTGCTCGGCATCTTGGTCTTTTGGCAGTCGTAGACCAACGCGTAGGGCTGGCGGCGACCGGCGATCCGCAGCATGTCCCGCTTGTACGCCTCGAATTCGTCCGCTGTCGGACGGCCGATGAAGCGGAGCAAGTAGAGCGGCCGCTTGTCTTCCATGACATACATGCCATCACGCTAGACATACGACGCACGCTTGCCCAGCCGGCAGCGGCGCCGGTCGAGCGCCGATCGAGCGATTGGGTATGATCGCTGAGATCGCGTTGACCCAAGAATCGAGCTGGCCATCGGAACAACGTCGTATTTCGCGCTTGGAGATCACCTCTCGGCGCTCACCGACCCGGACCCGAGTGCGGGTGGATGCTGCACTCCTGACAACACGCTGGCAGGAGGACCGAGCGGCACGCCCTGCTCCTGACAGGATGCTGTCAGGACCGACCGCGTAGCTTGCCGGCATGACCAACAGCACCAACAAGCTCTACCCGATGTTCGTGACCACGCCCGAGCGGATGGCGGCCCTGCGCGCCTTCTATGTCGATGGGCTCGGCTGGAAGATCGACGGCGAGCTGCCCAATTACCTCTCGGTCCGCAGCGGCGACGAGGAGAGCCCGCAGCTCAGCTTCATGACCAAGAGCGTCGCGCTGGGCGAGTTGAGCCCCTTCACTGGCCAAGGCGTGATCGTGAGCGTGCCGGTGGCCAACGCCGACGCCCACCACGATCGCGCGCAGTCCCGCGGGCTCGTGCCCGACACGGCCCCGACCGACAGGCCCTGGGGGTGGCGCAGCTACCTGCTGCGCGATCCGATCGGCACGATGCTCGACTTTTTCCACGTGCTGCCGCGCGCGAGCTGAGCGGCCCTCGGCAAGCTCGCGGGCGGGCTGGTAGTTTCCGAGCGCCCCCGCCCGCGAGCAACTCATGCGCCGAGCCGACCGCCTGTTCCAGATCGTCTCGCTGCTACGCCGCCGCAAGTTCGTGACCGCCGCGTGGCTGGCCCAGCGGCTCGAGGTCAGCGAGCGGACGATCTATCGCGACGTCAGCGACCTCGCCCGCTCGGGCGTGCCGATCGAAGGCGAGGCCGGGGTCGGCTATCGGCTCGGAAAAGACTTCGACCTGCCGCCGCTGATGTTCAACGTCGAGGAGATCCAGGCGCTCGTGCTCGGCGCTCGCATGGTCGAGAGCTGGGCCGACGAGAGCCTGCGCCAGGCCGCCAAGAGCGTGCTCGACAAGGTCGAGGCCGTGCTCCCGCCGGGCTCGCGGGCGAAGGTCCACGACACCGCGCTGTTCTCGTTGGGCCTGCGGATGTCCGATGAGACGCGGACGATGCTGGGGTCGATCCGCAAGGCGATCGACGAGCGGAGGAAGCTGCGGCTCGAGTATCGCGACTCGGGCGAGAAGGCCAGCGAGCGGATCGTCCGGCCGCTCGGGTTGTACTTCTGGGGGGCGACCTGGACCTTGGGGGCCTGGTGTGACTTGCGGGAGGACTTTCGCAACTTTCGGGTCGATCGGATCGTCGGGCTGGGGATCGAGCAAGACGGGTTCGAGCTGGTCTCGCCGGTCACGCTCGAGGACTATGTCCGGGCGATGACGGCGGACGAGCGGGGGTGAGTGGGATGTACCGCTCCCACGCGGTAGACTAGGGTCCATGTCCGAGGACGAGGCACGACAACGACGCGCACAGGCGCGCCGACAGACGTGGACGATCGAGCCCCTCGCAACCGCCGAGCCGCTTCCGAGCGGCACTCTCAACGAGCGCCTCGAATGCCTCGAACCCTGGCCGCATTGCCTTCGCGATGATCGGGGTAGATTACCCAGAAGGCCCGACCCCCAAGCATGAACGGCAGCGGTGGCCGGTGGAGCGGATCGGTTGCCCCGTCGACTTCCAACTGATTCGCCGATCTGTTCACGTGCCTCAACGAGGCCCTTCGCGGTCGACTTGGTCACGAGCGTCGAAGGCGTAGCCTTCGACGAGGCATGGCCGGGGAGCACGGTGCGAGACTTCGACGGAATTTCGGTCCGCATGATCGGCCTCGACGCGTTGCTCGAGAACAAGCGCGCCACCGGACGAACGAAGGACGCCGCAGATGTCGAAGAGCTCGAGCGTCTAGCTGCGACCGGTGACTTGGACGAGTAACCACCCCCGCCAGGGTTGCTCGAGCGCCGAGCTGTCCGTCGGCGCGGAGCCATCGGTCGAGCACCGAGCATGTTCTCCATCACCCGGGTCCAGTGGGCGTCGAAGCTGGACTCGAACACACGTGGCGGCGCAGGTCGCTTCGCCCAAGCCAGCGAGCACCTGCGGCGCCGTGCAGCCCGACATGCGGGAGGGCTGCTCCGAGATGTGGGCGACATCGGACACGAGACCGTCTTCAGGGATCCCGTGAGCCCCCGAGCGCACACAGGCGCAGGGTCGGGGTAGGATTCACCAGGCCAAGTAACACCAGAGCCAATCTCGGTAGCGGATGTTTCCCTGTCCCAAAGGTCGCCATCGCGAGGGGCGGGGTAGCCCGGACGACTGCGCGCAAACCTGGCAATGGTCGGATTCCGATCTCGCACTTCACGTTGTCGAATCGTGACAGTCGGAATGATACGATGCCTATCGGAACACGCCATGATCGGGGTTCGAGCCCGACATCGGGATCGGTGATCTCGTGTGGCGATGTGAGCCACCAAGTCGCGTGAACGAGGCCAAATGCCTCATTTTCAGCCAAGCGGCGTTAGCTGGTCGCCAAGCCTCGCTCGCTGTTCCGATGACCGAGGCCAGCGCAGAATCGCCATCGCGAAAAAAATCACTACACCCATGCCTCGGATGTAGCTAATCTTGCCCCATGGTGAAGGCGCAGATGTCGCGAGAGCAGGTGGTTACGATCGAGCTCCGCGGACCCTTCGGTGGGTTCGAGTTCGCCGGGTATCTCGCCCGGCTCGACGCGCTGCTCGAGCGTGGCGAGCCCTTTGCCATGGTCATCGATGGCAGCAAGTTCGAGCCGGCCTTCCGTTCGCTACCTTCGCGCGAGTGGGGGCTCGCGCGCACGAAGGAGCTGCAGGCCCTGCATCGCGGCATCGTATTCGTGGTCGGCGATCGCAGCGACGCCGAGGGTGCCAGGCTCAGCAGCGAGGACATCCGGGCGCTGTGCACCATGCAACCACCGGGCGTGCCCTATGCGTTCGTCGAGAGCCGTGACGAGGCGATCGAGTGCGCGTGCGGGTGGTTGGACGCCGTGCCGGTCGCGATCCGCGGGCAGCAGCCGACCATGCCGATGATGATCGCGGTCGGGCGTCGCTGAGCGCGACGGTTGCTGACGAACATCGAGAGGCGACTCGACCGTCGGCCGAAGGGCGCGACGGTCGAGTCGTTTCTAGCGCTCGTCGACCCTAGTGATCGTCGAGGGTTCTAGCGCTCGAACTTGGCCGACCGACGCCGAGCGCTGGCGGCGACGTCGAGGTGCTCGAGCAGGTCGACCGGCAGCTCGACAGCGGCGAGGTCCTCGACGGTCAGCTCGACGAGCCGCTTGCCCTTGCTGCGCTGCTGAGCCACCAGCGCGCCGATCTTTCGATACGCGACCCGGAAGGGCATGCCGAGCGCGACCAGTCGCTCGGTCAGATCGGTAGCAATCGCGTCGCCCTTGCGAAGCACGTCGATGCAGCGATCCGCGACCGGAGCGAAGTGGTCGAGCGCGAGCGTGATCATCTTGAGGCAGCTCAGCGTGCCGTCGACGTTGGCGAACAAGATCGCCTTGTCCTGCTGAAAGTCGCGGTGATAGCCAGTCCCGAGGCCTTGGAAGGTGGTCATCAACGCGACCAGCTCGCCTTGCCGGACGGCCGCTTGCGCGCGGACCAGCTCGAAGAGATCGGGGTTGCGCTTGTGCGGCATCATCGACGAGCCGCACGCGATCGCGCCGCCGAGCGTGACCAGGCCGTCGGACGCGAGCTCGACCAGGTCGGCGCTGAACCGGCCGAGGTGCAGGCTCATACGCGTGCACGCGAACGCGAGCGTGATCGCGTGATCGCGCGAGCCGACCGCGTCGAGCGGGTTGCGAGGACCCGACAAGAAGCCCAGCTCGTCGGCGGCCACCCGCGGGTCGATCGGCAAGGTGGTCCCGGCGATCGCCCCCGCTCCCAAGGGCGAGGCGAGCAGCTCCTCCTCGAGCGCGGCGAACAGCGCCCGATCGCGGGTAAGCGGCTGCCTCAGCGCGGCATCGATCCACATGCGGGCGAGCACCGGGATCGCGACCTGCCGGTGAGTGTAAGCCGGCATCGGCACGTCACCGTGCTGCTCGGACCAGCGCTCGAGCGCCGCCTCGAGTCGATCGAGCGCCTCGCTCAGCTCGTTGACCGCGTCCTTGATCCACAACGCGAGATCGAGCGCGACCTGGTCGTTGCGGCTGCGTCCGGTGTGCAGCTTATCGGCGAGCTCGCCGATCTCCTCGCGCAGCCAGACCTCGACGGCCATGTGCACGTCCTCCTCGAGCGGCAGCTCGACCTCGCCGCGCTCGACCTTGCCGGGCAGCGAGGCGAGGGCCGCCTGCAGGGTGTCGCCTTCAGACCTCGTGAGCAGCCCCGCTGCGACCAGCGCCTCGACGTGGGCGATGCTGCCGCGAACGTCGACCTTCAGCAGGCGACGATCGACGGGCAGCGAGGTCTGCCAAGCGAGAAACTCGGGGTCGAGGGCGCCGCCGGTGGCGTCGGTGCGGGCGATGGAGCTCATGGTCGCGGAAGATACTCGACCGCTCGACGCCAGCGGAGTGATTGGTCAGGATGCTGGCCATGCTCTCGCGCACCGTCGCCTTCTCCGCCCTCGGGGCGATGACCAAAGCGTCGTGGCTCGCCGCCGCGCTGGTCCTGCTGCCGGGCTGCAACACGACCAACGCCGAGACCGCCAAGGCCGCGCCCGCGAAGGCCGAACCCGCGCCCGCACCCGAGCCGGCGGCTGCGCCTCGCGTCGAAGCGGGCGGGAAGATCGAGATCCTCGTCGACGCAGGCGGCTACACGCCCGCCGAGATCATCGCGCCGCCGCGGGCCAAGATCACGCTCGCGTTCAAGCGGACCACCGAGCAAGGATGCGGCGAGACGCTCGTGATCGAGAGCATGAAGATCCAAAAGGATCTGCCGGTCGGGACGACGGTCGAGATCCCGATCGAGACACCCGCCTCGGGTGAGGTCAAGTTCGCCTGCGGGATGGACATGTACCGCGGCAAGGTGGTCGTGAAGGGCTGAGCCTCCGAGTCAGCCCTCCCAGGGCTGAGCCTCCGAATCAGCCCTCCAAGGGCTGAG
>CBFGLP010000170.1:0-14644 GCA_965649595.1 uncultured Myxococcales bacterium
ACGGACCAAGCCCCCCTCTGGGGGGCCAAACGGACGCTTGCGAACCCGAAACCAGCCCACCGAGGTCGCGCAGCGACCTCGCTACCGCGCAGCGGTCGTGCGTGGCTTGGTGCACGACAGGTGTGGGGGCAAAGGGAAGGCCCCCCACGGGGGCCCAGACGGACGGTTGCGAACCCGAAACCAGCCCACCGAGGTCGCGCAGCGACCTCGCGACCGCGCAGCGGTCGTGCGTGGCTTGGTGCACTAAGCCTGCGGGGGGCTCAAGATAGCCGCCCCCCAACCATCGTACTGCGCATCATGAGGCTCGAGCAGCTCGAGGATCTCCATGCAGAAGCGATCGGCCTGGTCCTCGTCGAGCCGCTCCTCGCGATGAAACTCGAGCAACCACACCTCCCCCTCCTCGGTCTCGCTCTGCGCGACCGGATCGGTGGAGAAGCCTGCCTCGCGCAGGTCCGCGCTCGCGGCCTCGGCCTGCGAGCGGCTCGAGAAGAACGCCGCGTGATCGACGAGCCGAACCTGCGTGGGGTCATCACCATGCTCGGACCGCGCCTGCAGCAGCCGGCGATTGAGGATGCCCTGCATCGCGTACATGTCGGGGTAGAGGAACTCGAGGAACATGCCCCAGCTCGGATCGTCCTCGACGAACCACGCGAGATCGTAGATGCCGGGGTCGAAGCCCTCGAGCAAGCTCGCCGGGTCACCGATCCGCTCGGTCGGCGCGTAGGCGATCAGGTGCAGATAGCCAGCGCTGATCAGGTGGCCGACCACGATCGCGCCACAGCAGCGCTCGAGCCACTCGGCCAGCTGGTCCTCGAGCTGGCCGAGCGCGTCGAGCTCCTCGTCGGAGCGCAGCCCGTCGGCCCGGGGCTGCTTCATCTCCACGCGGACCTGCAGCCGTGAGGCGTGCGTGATCAACGGGGCGTGGTGAATCGCGGCGAGATCGACCAGCACCGAAGCCGGAGCCTCGTCGATCATCATCATGTACGCGTCGTAGTCGGGCTCCCAGGGCGACATCGCGGGGGAGCATAGGCAAGCTGACGCGGCGCCGCCATGGCAAACGAGGCCAGCGCGGGCTCACTCGGGGGCGGGCTCGCCAGTGTCGAGCTCGGCGGCCTCGCTCCCTGGCACGACAATCGGCTCCGGCAAGACCGCCCAGCTCGGAATTTCGTGTGGGCGCCAGGCAGGATCGCAGTGGGGATCGACGCGCTTGGGCTCGTCGGGGGCAACCAAGTTGGCGGCGCCGAGCAGCGCGACCAGCAAGGCGCGCGCATCGGCCGGACCCTGTTGGTGATCGATGGACTCGACGAAGAACTCCTGCCCGGCCTGGCGCACATGCAGCGGCAGCCAGCGAACCCCGGCGATCCGTACGCGCTCGTCCTCGCCGCGGACCAGGCCGAGGTAGAGCAGCAAGCTGCTACGTCGCGACAGCTCGGGCTGATGACTGGCGAAGTTGCCGAGCGAGTAGAGCACCAGCGCCTCGCGACCGTCGGCAGCGACCAGCTTCTCCCAGGGCTGCACGACGTGTGGGTGGCTACCGATCACCGCGATCGCGCCGGCGTCGATCCACTGCTGCGCCAGCGCTCGCTCCTCGGGCCGCTGGAAGTGGCTGTACTCCTTGCCCCAGTGCGGGAACACGATCACCGCGTCGACCTTGCGGGATACCTGCGCGATCGCCTTGCTCACCGCCTTGCCGTCGCCACAGCGGAGCACCTGAGCGAAGTCGTCGGAGATCCGGTTGGTGTGCAGGGTGCACGCGACGAACCCGAGCTCGAGCTCTCCGAGCTTGGCGGTCGTGGTCCAGCGCTCCGGTCCGGCTTGCTCGCGGGTGCCGACGAACGCGAGCTTGGCCGCGCGCAAGCTATCGATCGTGCGATCGACTCCGACCGGCCCTCGGTCGAGCGAGTGGTTATTGGAGGTCGAGACGAGATCGATGCCGGCCTGCCTCAGCTCGAGCGCGATCGAAGGGTGCGCGTTGAAGCGTGGGTAGCCGGTGTAGACGACGCGATCGTAGCTTCGACCCGGGTCGGCGACCTCGACGAAGTCGCGATCGAGCCCCGGCGCCATCGCGCCTTCGAAGTTGAGGTAGGTGAACTCCGGCTCGGCGAGCAGGTCGGCAATGTCGGACCACAGCACCGCCGCGCCCTGCTTGGTCTTGTAGGCCTGCTTTTGCAGCTCGTGGTGGAGGATCAGGTCGCCCGCGAACGCCATGGTCACGCGCGGGCCCGGATCGCACGCGCCCTCGAACTGCAGATAGTCGCCAGGTAGGGTCCACGGCGGCTCGATAGCGAGCGGCTCGGGCTCGAGCACCTGCTCGTCACCTCGTGGTCCAGCGGCCTCAGCCTGTTCGGGTGAAAGTTGTGTGGGCTCGACGACTGGTTTGGAGGTCTCGTCCTCGGCGGGCGGCGACTTTTGGCAGCCCGCCATCAGGGCGATCACCAGCGAGCACGCGCGGACCGAAGACCCCAGCCGGACCGCGTGTCGATCCGCGCTGCACCGGTCGGATCGTCGCTGCAGCCTCGAATCGAGGCTCGAATCGCGTGATCGCATCGAGGGGTCGCGCTGCACCGATGGCAGTGTAACGCGCGAGGCCGAGCAGCCCCAAACGACCACTTCGCGACGAGACCGCGACCTCGCTCGCCGGATGAACATCGCGCTCGAAAACACCCGCGCATCGTCGGGCTTTACTTCGCCACGAGCACGCGTGTATGGGTCCGCCATGGTCTTCGTCCGCGAGTCCGCGCTTCCTCGGCTGCTGGCAGGTACGCTGCTGGCCCTGACGCTGGGAGTCTACGCCATCAGCGCATGCACGCCGGATCCGGACAAGGAGCTCGCCCGAGCGCTGATCGGCCCCGAGGGCGGCAGCATCAGCGGAGGCGGGGTGAGCGTCGAGATTCCTCCAGGCGCGCTGCCGGTCGAGACCGAGATCGTGCTCGTCGAGGTCGACCGCAAGCTCGCGGCCAGTGACTACGAGCAGCGCGGCAAGACGATTGCGATCGAGCCCGCCGACCTTCGCCTGCAGCTGCCCGCCGAGGTCACGATGTCGGGCAAGGCCGAGCTCCCGAGCGTGCTGGTCGAGGCCAAGGGCCGAACCATCGCTCACGCTGGCAGCACCGCGTACATCGAGTACCTCGGCGCGCTCGCGCTGGCCGAGACCGGCACGCCCACGATCACGCTGGTCGAGCCGAGCTTCGGCTCGAGCCCGACCAGCCCCGGCGAGGGCCACGTCGACAACCTCCACGTCGAGCTGCAGCTCGACGGCACCCACCGGGTCGATCTCGTGATCACGGCGTGGGACTACGACCAGAGCCAGGGCGCGCTCAACGGGATGAAGGGCCACTGCGGCTTCAAGATCGCCCAGCTCGAGGGCGGCAGCCTGACGACCGGCTGTGCCGAGGGCGAGCTGACGGCGTCGATCAACGCCGCCGGCGACCGCGTCTCGTTCGACATCCTGCCCTTGCACGCGCCCAAGCTCGACACCCCGGTCGCGGTCGGTGTGCTCGCGAGTGACGAGCAGCTCGGCTACTCGCTCGGCTACTTCGGGTTCTCGACCGGCAGCTGCTACCTCGAGGAGTGCGACGGGCACGGCACCTGCGACCCGAGCGAGCCGCCCGCGTGTATCTGCGATGAGGGCTTCGCCCCGCCGGACGACGACGCGCTCTCGTGCCTGTGCGTGCCGCAATGTGACGGCCGCGAGTGTGGTGGTGACTCGTGCGGCGGTAGCTGTGGCAACTGCTCCGACGGCGAGGAGTGCATCTACGCCGAGGGCCAGTGCGAGCCCGTCAGTGGCGATGGTGATGGCGACACCACCGGTGATGGTGATGGCGACACCACCGACACGACCGACGACACGACCGACACCGATACGACGACCGATACGACCGATACGACCGACGACGGCACCGACTCGACTACCTGAGTCGGCCCGAGCCCCCACCGCTGCGGTGGCGATACCTCGATTTTCCGTGCAGCCCCCTCGGGGGCTGATCAATGTGCATTACGAGCGCCGGGATGTCCGGCGCCCGAGCTAGCCCCCTTCCGACAAGGACGCGAGACCCATGACCCATACGCGAGACCTGGCACGCCGCGGCTTTCGTCCGCTCGGCTACGCCCTGCTCCTCGGCCTCGGCCTGAGCAGCCTCCAAGGCTGTCAGCAAGAGGAAGAGAAGGAGTGCGTCAGCAATGAGCAGTTCTTCAAGGAAGAGCTGTGGGCGACGACGCTGTCGACAAAGTGCATCACCTGCCACAACCAGACCGGCGCGGCCAAGGACAGTCAGTTCGTCCTGCAGTCGTCGGACTGGACCGGCTACCTCGAGGCCAACCTCGCCACGTTCGAGCGCCTGGCCAAGCTCGAGTACGAGGGCGAGCCGTGGATCCTGGTCAAGCCGACCGCGACCGTCGAGCACGGCGGCGGCGTCCAGTTCGAGCGCGGCAGCGCCGAGTTCGAGGCGTTCTCGGCGATGGTCGACCGGATCAAGAACCCGGTCGTCTGCGCCACCGACCCCAACCAGCACGACGACTACTTCGACGGCGTCGCGCTGCTCGACGAGGTCGAGACCCTGCGCAAGGCCAGCCTCAACCTGGTCGGTCGGCTGCCGACCGCCGAAGAGGAGCTGGCGGTGCTCAACGGCGGCGAGCCGGCGCTCGACATCGTGCTCGACGCGATGATGCGCGAGGAGCCCTTCTACGATCGGCTGGTCGAGATCTACAACGACCAGTTCCTGACCGATCGCTACTTCGGCGACGTCCGAGCGCTCGATCTGCTCGACGAGGAGGACTACCCCGGCGTCTACTGGTTCGAGAGCATCGCCGACGAGGACGAGCGCAACCGTGCCCGCCGGCTCAGCAACGAGGCCGTCGCCCGCGAGGTCCCCGAGCTGGTCGCCCACGTGGTCCGCAACGACCGGCCCTTCACCGAGATCCTGACCGCCGACTACACGGTCGTGAACCCGTGGTCGGCCAAGGTGTTCGGGGTCAGCCCGAGCTTCGCTAACAGCGAGGATTCGAACGAGTTCGTCGAGGCCAAGCTGCCCGGCATCCCGCACTCGGGCTTGCTGACCTCGCACATGTTCATGAACCGGTTCCCGACCACGGCGACGAACCGCAACCGTCACCGCGCGCGGATGGTGTTCAAGTTCTTCCTCGCGACCGACGTGCTCAAGCTCGCCGAGCGCCCGATCGACCCGACCGCGATCGTCGACTTCAACCCGACCCGCGAGTCGCCGGCCTGCACGGTCTGCCACGCCAACATCGATCCGGTCGCGGGCTCGCTGCAGAACTTCGACGAGCTCGGCCGCTACCGGCCGCCGGAGGGGGGCTGGTACCCCGAGATGTTCGCGCCCGGGTTCGGCGACCTCGCGCTGCCGTCCGGGCAGACCTCCGAGTCGGAGCGCTGGCTGGCCCAGCAGATCGTCGCGGATCCACGCTTCGCCGCCTCGACCGTCCACCTGGTCTACCGAGCGCTGACTGGCGACGAGCCGCTGCACGAGCCGTCCGACGCGGCCGCGCCCGACTACCTCGCCAAGCTGACCGCGTTCGACGTCCAGAACACCGAGCTCCAGCGGATTGCGACCGCGTTCATCGAGTCCGGCTACGAGCTGCGGGTCGTGTTCAAGGAGCTGATCAAGAGCCCCTACTACCGCGCCAAGGCGTTCGAGCCTGGCTGGGACGAGGAGCAGGCGGCCAGCCCCGAGGCGGCGCAGCGGATCGCCGAGCTCGACCCGGTCGGCACCGCCCGCTGGCTGACGCCCGAGATGCTCGAGCGCAAGATCGAGGCCGTCACCGGCTACCCCTGGCAGCGCGAGGTCGACTCGACCAACTATCTGCTCTCGTTCAACGAGTACCGGATCTTCTACGGCGGCATCGACTCCGACTCGATCATCGAGCGGATGACCGATCCCAACGGCATCATGTCGAACGTCGCCGAGCGGATGGCCCACGAGGTCGCCTGCTGGAACACCGCGCGCGACTTCACCAAGGCCGCCGCGGTCCGGCAGCTGTTCCCCTACGTCGAGCCTGGCTTCGAGCCCGAGGATCAGAACGGGTTCGAGGTTCAGGCCGTGACCGAGGCGATCCGGGCCAACATCCAGTACCTCCACTGGCACCTGCTCGGCGAGGAGCTCGACGCCGAGGATCCCGAGATCGATCGCACCTACGCGCTCTTCCTCGAGGTCTGGCGCGACGGCAAGCGCGGCATCGAGCTGGGCGAGTACGAGACCAACCTGCCCGGCCAGTGCCAGGCGACCAACGACTTTTGGACCGATCAACCGCTGTCCGACGCGGAGCGGATCACCAACGACCCCACCTACACGATCCGCGCGTGGATGGCCGTGATGACCTACCTGCTGTCCGACTACCGCTTCCTGCACGAGTGATTGGGAGGACCCGAACATGAACCGACGCGATTTCTTCAAGCTCGCCGGGCTCGCGGGACTCACCGTGGTCCCGGGCCTCTCGCTCGCCGGAGCCGGCCGCATCGGCGGTCCGCTGCCCAAGCCGGTCATCTACGAAGGCGCCTTCTGGATGTTCGTCAACGCCGGCGGCGGCTGGGATCCAACCCTGCTCTGCGACCCCAAGGGCCGCGTGAGCGAGGACGATCCCGACCCGCTCAACATGTACTTCGTCGACGAGATCCTGACCGCCGGCAACATCAGCTACGCCCCGGTCGGCTACAACGACGTCTTCTTCCAGAAGTACTACCAGGATCTGCTGATCATCAACGGCATCGACAGCCAGACCAACGGCCACGACAGCGGCACCCGCCACACCTGGAGCGGCCGCCTGATCGACGGGTTCCCCAGCCTCGCCGCCCTGATCGCGGCCAGCTTCGGACCCGAGCTGCCGATGTCCTACCTGAGCTTCGGTGGCTACGACATGACCGCGGGCTTGGTCGCCCGCACGCGCAGCGGCAACACCGACGCGCTCGGACGCATCGCCTACCCCGACCGCGTCGACCCCAACAACCCCGACGATCGCTTCCACTCGGTCAAGGCCGCCGAGCTGATCGAGTCGACCCGCACGGGCCGCCGCGAGAGCCTGCTGGCCAAGACCAAGCTGCCCGCCGAGAGCAAGGCCATGAACGTAATGTTCACGGCCAACTCGGGCGCCAACGAGCTCAAGCTGCTCCAGCAGTACCTGCCCAACCCGCTCGCCAACGACAACCCGCTCCGTCGTCAGGCCCAGGTCGCGCTCGCGGCCTATCGCGCCGGCATCTGCATCTCGGCGAACCTCGACGTGGGCGGCTTCGACACCCACGGCGATCACGACAACCAGCACATCCCGCGCCTCCAGACCCTGCTCGAAGGCGTCGACGCGATCTGGCAGGAGGCCGAGGCCCAGGGCGTGGCCGACAACGTCGTCGTGGTGGTCGGGTCCGACTTCGGCCGGACCCCCGGCTACAACGACACCAACGGCAAGGACCACTGGTCGGTGACCAGCATGATGCTGATGGGCAAGGGCATCAGCGGTAACCGGGTGATCGGCGCGACCACGGATCGCCACCAGCCACTCTCGGTCGATCCGGGCACGCTGGCGGTCAGCGAGGGCGGCGTCCGCATCGAGCCGCAGCACATCCACGTGGCGCTGCGACAGCTGGCTGGGATCGACCCGTCGGCGACGATCTCGACCATGTACCCGCTCAATCCTACGCAGCCGCTCGAGGGCTTGCTCGGCTGAGCGGCGCGTCCTCCCGGGCGACCGCAGTGACCGCTCCCGGCTCGCCCGGGAGCGGTCTTTGTTTTTGGGCCTCATCGCTGACTGGTCCGGCGCTTGCTTTCGATCGCGCGCATGACGATCGCGGCCGACATCGATCGAGCCCCCGACTGGAACGCCGTGGTGACCTTGCGCGACGGCTATACGCGCGTTCGGAAGCTGCTGCGCCGGATGGGATGGGTGGATCGGACGGGCCTCTACAACGTGCTCGCCTTGCACGTCTTCGACCCGCGAGATTTCCTCCAAGACCTCCACGAGGCGCTGCGCGCCGACCCGGAGCTGATCGAGCTAATTGGGCACGTGGCCCCCGCGACCGAGACGTTCTGCTTCGATTCGGTCGAGGAGTTCGAGCAACGAGCGAAGGCGGTCGCCGAAGCGTGGGCGGATCGGCTGGCCGGCCACAGCTTTCACGTTCGCATGCACCGCCGCGGCTTCAAGGGCCAGCTGTCGAGCCTGCAAGAGGAACAGCTGCTCGACCAGGCGATGATCGAAGCCACCGCGGCTCGCGGTGCGCCGGCCCGGATCTCGTTCGAGGATCCGGACATGGTGATCTGCGTCGAGACGATCCGAGGTTGGGCGGGGATGGGTCTGTGGACGCGCGAGGAGCTCGAACGCTACCCGCTGCTGGCCAGGACCTTTTACCTCGAGCGTTCCGAATCGTGATCGGGCTTCGGTCGAATCCGAACGCGTCCACATGAAGTCTCCTAGCTGGCCAGGAGACCTCGTCGCGCATCCATTTCGGCTTGACGGATCAGCGTGGGACGGCCTTCCATTCGGCTCGCAGCATGGCCGACCTCGAGCTCCACCACGACTGGCTCCGCGTCTCGCTCGGCCCCGACGACCACGCGGACTTTCACTTCCGCTGGCTGCGACACAACTGCGACTGTGATCGGCACCCGACGACCCACGAGCGCACGCTCTGCTCGTCGGAGCTGCCGGACGACATCCACCCGCTCGTGGCGTGGCTCGAGGACGACGCCCTGCACGTGCGCTGGTCCGGTGACGAGCACCACAGCCGGTTCCCGATCGAGTGGCTGCGCGAGCACGCGTACGCGCGCGGGCGGGTGAGCGTGCCGGTGCCCTGCTCGAAGCTCGCCCTGATCGAGCTCGCCGCCGCCGGACGTGCCCGAGAAGAGGTCGTGAGCGAGGCGTTTGCCCGCGTACGCGAGCACGGCGCGGCGGTGGTCCGCCGCGACCCGGACGATCCGCTCCCGCCCGCCGACGCGACCGAGGCATGGATCGCAGCGTTCGAGCAGCTGAGCCTGCGCGTCGTGCCGACCCACTTCGGGCGGATCGAGGATCTGCGGACCGACAACACCACCAACCAAAACACCGACCAGCTCGGCTACACCGACGCACCGGTCCACCTGCACACCGATCAGCCCTTCTTGGACCACCCGCCGCGCTACCAAATGCTCGAGTGCATTCGCAGCGCCGACGAGGGCGGGGAGAACCTGCTCGCCGACGCGCGGGCCGTGTTTCGCTACCTCGAGCTCGACGACCCCGAGGCGGCCGAGCTGCTCGCGTCGGTTCCGGTTCGCTTTCACCGGCGCCAGCGGGAGTTCGAGCGGATCGTCGACGTGCCGCTGATCGCCCGCACCGGCGACGACGACTTCATGGTCCGCAGCTCGTACTTCACGCTCGCGCCCCACCGGCTGCCCTTCGAGCGGATGCGGGCGTTCTATCGCGCACACGATCGCTTCGTTCGGATGCTGCGTGACCCCGCCGTGCACGATCGCGTGGCGCTGCAGCCCGGCGACTGGCTGGTCTACGACAACCACCGGACCCTGCACGCGCGCACGGGCTTTCGGGGGCCTCGCTGGGTCCGAGGCGTGTACTTCGATCCGGCCGGAAGCTCAGCTGCGGGTTGACTCGGTCCGGTCGATCCAGGCCAGCATCAGCTCGCTGCCGTAGCGACGCGTCACGGCCACGCGCACCTTGGACCCGACGAGCCTCTCGACCGGCTCGCCCGTCGAGGTCGACTTGCTCGCGGCCAGCCGAATGCGGTGCTTGTCACCGCGTTCGTCGTACACGTCGATCCACCCCTCTACGAGGTCCAGCGCGAGCAGTTGTCCGCGGATCCACTCGACCGGAGCATCTTCGGCCGCGAGAGCGCGATCTATCCGCCCGATGTCTTGGGCGACCGCACGCTGCAGCGCAGCGTCGAAGCGTGAGCGCACATCGACGTCCAGGTGAACGGGAAGCGAAGCCATTCGCCAGGTCGGCGCCGAGCAAACGACATCGCTCACCTGCTTGCCGTCGGCACACAGCTCGTGCAGCCGCTGGAGAAAGGCCAACCGATAACGGGAGTCCGTGACTCGCTGATCGAGCTCGCTCGGCTCGCTGCCCGCCAGCTCGAAGAAGGTCTCGAGCAGGGTCGCCGTGGGAAGCATCTGCCCGGTTGAATCTCGCATGCCCGAGCGCAGATAGAGGCGGATGCCATAGCTAGCCGCTCGCGCGGGTGCCTGCAGGACATCGAAGGAGCGCCCCGTCTGGCTCGGCCCGACCTCCCGGAAGGGCAATCCGAGCATCCACTCGCCGATCCGCTCCAACAGCGTCACGAGCGACTCTTGCTTGTCGCGAACCAAAGCCGCTGGTGCCAGGCCACGCCGAACGTGGCCGCCAATCAAGCGAAGCTCGATCGGCAACGTGTCGGCGAGCGAGCCGGGCTCGATCTGCGACTCGATCCAGGCGCGCTGCAAGAGGTCGCGCAGCTCGGCTTTGGATCCTTCGTCGAGCAGCCCTGGAGAGCTCAACCAGTGGTGCGCGAGCGCTTCGACCTCGTCCCAGCGAGCGGCCTTGTACCACAGCGCCACCGCGCTCACGGCCAGCACGGCAGCTACGCGCGGGGGCTGATCGCGTGCATCCTCGGCGATCTGCTGCTCGATCGCGGCCGCACGAGCGAAGTGCTCGCTGGCCTCGTCGAGCGCGCCCCGACGAGCCGCCTGCTCGGCCAAGTACGCGTGCTCTTCGACCCGGAGGCTGCGAGGGTCTGTGATGCCAGTCATTCCTCGACCTCCTGCATGCTCACGCGAGCGCGCTCGAAGCCGACCACGAGCGCGAGGCCTGGGCGTCCGAGGTTACCCCGCTGCAGCTGAGCGACCTTGGTCCGCAAGCGCGAGTCGAGCCGGTCACCGCGGGCAACCCCAGAGACTTCGAGCCTGATGTAGTCGTTGCCAGGCTCGCCTCGACGCGAGAGCAGATAGTCCGCGCCCGATCCGTGGTGTGCTCTCCGCTGAACGACAAAGCCACTCTCCAGCACGGTCACGAACGCGACCGCATACGCGCCTGCCTCGATCGCGTCGTTCTCGTTCGCGTGGCTCTGCACCGCGATCTGGTCGGGCTCACGCCAGCTCAGGGTGAGCGCCGACACGCTCGGGGAGCCGAGCGCATCCGAGTGCACGTCGAAGCACGTGGGCGGAGCGTGAAACCTGTCCAGCATTACCCGGGCAGCGTCGACTTGGTTCTCGACGTGACTACGCAGGAGCGTTGGACAGCGCTCTGCAAGGCCGTGGATGTCGATGGTGCTCGCACGAGGTGCCACTAGGAGATCGCGCTACCGCGAAATTCGACCCCAGTCCAGTGCACGCCTGCCGGGTCCAACCATGCTTTCGTGCCGGGTGCCCGCGTAGCTTCCCGCCCCCCCTGCCCTCCGCTCGCTTTCTTGGTACGTTTGCCGGTGTCCGATCCCTTCACCGACGGCCCGCCCCCGCTCGTCTCGTCGAGCGAGCCCGATCTCGTAGGTACCGTCCTCGCCGATCGCTATCGCATCGAGGCGATGATCGGTGACGGCGGCATGGGCCGAGTCTACGCCGCCACGCACGTGGCCCTGCTCAAGCCCGTCGCCGTCAAGCTGCTCAAGCGCGAGATGGCCCATGACCGGATGCTGGTCGAGCGCTTCCTACGAGAGGCTCGAGCCGCGTCGATGATCGCCCACGAGAACGTGGTCGACATCCTCGACTTCGGCCAGGTGCCCGGCGGCTCGCCCTTCTTCGTGATGGAGCGGCTGCAAGGCCAGGACCTCTCGGCCTTGCTCGAGCGGGAGCGTCGGCTGCCCTGGCCGCGGACCCGCACGATCGCGGTCCAGATCGCCCGCGCGCTGCAGGCCGCCCACGCGCACGGGATCGTCCATCGCGACATGAAGCCCGGCAACGTGTTCCTGATCGAGCGCCGGGGCGCGCCCGACTTCGTCAAGGTGCTCGACTTCGGCATCGCCAAGCTCGAGGACAACAACGTGCTGACCGCGGCGGGCACGGTGTTCGGCACGGCCGCTTACATGGCGCCCGAGCAAGCGATGGGCGCCGCGGTCGACGGTCGGACCGACATCTACGCGCTCGGCTGCATGATCTTCGAGATGTTGACCGGGCACATGCCTTTCCCCGGCAACAACTCGATCAAGGTGCTCGCGGCTCACATCCGCGAGCCGCCGCCGCACCTGCGCGACGTCATGCCGGACGCCCACCCGAGCCTCGCGCTCGAGGACCTGCTCGCGCGAGCGCTCGCCAAGCGGCCCGAGGATCGGTTCCCCGACATGGCCAGCTTCGCCGACGCGATCGCGGCGATCGACGACTTCGCGTGGGAGGCCGGGCCCGCCCCGATGCCGCAAGGCGACGAGCACGGCCCTCCGGATCTGCGCACGATCGAGAGCGCAGCACAGCCGCCCGCTTACCAAGCGCCGCCCGCCGCCGATGCTCACCGCACCGTGATGATGGAGGGCATGGGTGGAGCGACGCTCGAGTTCGGTGTGGTCGAAGCGGGCGAGCTCCCGCCACCGATCGGCGTCGTGCCGATGCCTCAGCCGGCACCCGGCATCGACCTCCAGTCCCTGCGCGCGCTCGCGTTCCTCTACGTCGCGTTCGCCCACTCGACCGACGGCAAGCTGACCGCCGAGGAGATGCGAGCGCTCGCCGATCGCCTGCGCGGCTGGGCCCCTGCCGCCACCTTCGAGGAGCTCGGCGCGCTCCTGCGCGAGACCGTCGGCCACTACATGCACCTCGCCGCCGACGACCGGGTCAACCAAGCTCACCAGTGCGCCGACTGGGTCGGAGGCCGCGGCACGCCCGAGCACCGTCAGCTGCTGCTCGCCGATCTACAGGCGATCGCGGCTGCCGACGGCCACGTCTCGGCGGCCGAGCAGCAGTTCATGAACGAGGTCGCCGGCCGCTTGGGCCTGCCGGTGGGCATCAGCGCCGACCAGCGGCTCGACGCGCTCGCGTTCCTCTACGTCAGCTTCGCGACCGCGACCGACGGCAACCTGACCGCCGACGAGATGCGCACGCTGGCCAACAACCTGCGCTACTGGGCGCCCGACCGCTCGCTCGAGCAGATCGGCGAGACGCTCAAGCGGACGGTCGCCGCGTACCGCCGCCTGCCCAACATCGAGGCCCGCCTGGCCGAGGCGGCGCGCTTCACCGAGCTGCTGCGCGGGCAGACCGGGCCCGAGCTGCTGCGGCAGATCCTCGCGGATCTGTGGGCGATCGCCGGGGCCGACGGGTTCATATCCGACGGCGAGCAGGCGTTCATCATGGACACGGCCCAGCGGTTTGGGTTGGTCTGATCCAACGAAGCCGACGCGAGCGCTGGCACGCTCGCGTCGGCTCATCAGGTCCGCTCGATTCGCTCAGTCACACGAGTAAGGCGAGACCTCGTGATAGATCTGATAGAACACCTGCTGCGAGCCGGTCACGCTCGCGCCCTCGATCTCGATCCGCCAGTTGCCCGCGGGCGTCAGCAGGTTGTTGAAGATGACCTTCTGCTTGACCGAGTCCCAGACCGAGCTGCTCGCCCGCAGCACGTTGTTGGCGTCGTAGACCCGCAGGATGACGCGGTTGTGCGGGCCCGGCTCCTCGGGCCACCAGAGCGCGACGTTGAGGTTCTTCTGGGTGTCCACGGTCGCGAAGCTCACCGAAGCGACGGTCCCCTGCGAGATCGTCCGTGAGCCCTGCATCCAGCGTCGGCAGTAGAGATTCCCCAGCTGCAGGTGACCTGCGCCTTGGATGTCGTTGAACGTCGACCGGTCGCCCCGATTGATCAACGACGTGTAGATCAGCCCGGGATCGGTGCCATAGCTCTGATCGACGAACCAGTCGTAGACCAACATCGCCGCCGCGGCGCCGTATGGCGTGGAGCCGCTGGTGCCTCCGAACACCTGCAAGCAGTTGCTGCACGCGGTCGAGGCGGTCTCGGTGAAGGTCGGCAGCTGCAGGTCTGGCTTGTAGCGGAGATCGTCGGTCGGCCCGCGCGACTGCCCGCCCATCGTGGCCAGCGAGCGGACGTCGTAAGCGCCAATGCCCAGGGCCTTGTGAGCGTCGGCCGGCGACGCGACCGTGTAGTAGTCGTCGCCCGCGTTGCCGTTCGCAGCGATCGTCATCACCCCCGAGTCATAGGCATCGTCGGCGGCGGCCGAGATTGAGCTGGTCGAGCCGAGGATCGGCTGCATCTCGGCGACGATCACCTTGTCGCCCCAGTAGACCGAGCGCTCGAAGCCACGCAGCACCGCGGTCGTATCGAGCCCGTTGCAGCCGCCATAGACCTTCCAGCTGTCGAGCCAAGCGTTCGTGACCCCGCGGTAGGCCGCCCCGGCCCCAGCGCTGCCTACGAGGATCGCTGCGGTCGAGGTGCCGTGGTTCCAGCAGGTGTCGTCGGTGTCGTAGCCAGCGGCGGTGGTGTCGGCACAGGTCGCGCCACCGTTGACGCAGTCGCGCAGGAACGCGAGGTGGTTCGGCGAGCTGAACATCACGTGCGTGCTGCGGACACCGGTGTCGAGCAGACCAATGTAGCGGTAGATGCCGTCGGCGCCGTGGTTGAAGTAAGTGTCCGAGTTGATCTGCGCGCGCGCGTCCTCGACGTCGTTGTCGGTGAAGCCATCGGGCGGCGGGGTGTCGATCTGAGTCGGCTCGATGTGGACAACGCCAGGCTCGAGCGCCAGCTCGCGCAC
>CBFGLP010000171.1:0-2021 GCA_965649595.1 uncultured Myxococcales bacterium
CGGCAAGCTGCAGAAGTTCAAGCTGCGCGCGCCCTACTGGGCAGGGCGGATACGGCAGGTCAACTGATGTGGTTGGGGTGCTCGGCCCATCCCCGCGCTACCGCTCGGCCCGTCGCCTGAGCGCGGCCGCCATCGCGTCGAAGCCACGCTGGACCTTGGCGCCATAGAGCGCCTCCACGACGGGCGAAAGCACCCCCGCGAAGGCGTCCTCGCTCACGTAGCGACAGCGATCGTCGCCGAGCGGCTCGACCCGTTGCACGCGCTCAGCCCGAAAGAACCATGCTGGGCCAATGGTCATCCCCCAGCGCAGCTGCTTGCCGGGCTCCCACTCGCGCAGGATCTCGACCTGCTGGCGTGGTGCCCTGCCGTCGAAGCACACGAACAAGACGATCGGGTGACCGATGACGAAGTCGGTGTCGACGCGCGGCGTGAAGGGGTTCCAGTCTGCGTAGGCACGCAGGTCTGCGAGGATCTCCCAGACCCGGTCGGCGGGGGCGTCGATCTCTACACGGGTAGCGAAGACCTTGGCCACGCGCGCAGCCTACATCGAGCTACGAGCTCGCCAAAAGTTGTTTCCTCTTACCTCTCCGCGTCGCAATACTCGTCTTCGTCAGCCCCACGGGGCTGGAGCTGAAAAGTTCCACCCTGTCCTTTCAGCCCCGACCACGGGCCACGTAGAGACCCGCCGATGAAGCGCCTGCTCGGATCCCACAAACGTCTCGCTCTCCAGCTCGCGCTGCTCGGCGGTGTCGGCCTCACCTTCGCGGTGACCATCGCCACGGACGAGCAGCCAGCTCTCGCGGGAGGCGAATGCCCGTCCGAGGCCGAGTGCGCGGCCGCGCAGCCGCGCGTGATGTTCCTGCTCGACGCTTCGTCGTCCATGCTCAACATCAATGGCGGCACCTCGTTTGGCGGCCCTGGCCAGACCGGCTGGGATCAGGCCCGCGAGTTGATCGGTGGGGAGGGCTCGATTCATGCCGTCGAGCTGCCCAGCGGCGTGCGGATGTCCGAGGTGTTTCACGTCGGCCTCGCGGTGTTCGGTCACCAAGGCGAGCAGAAGGTCGTGGTCGACTACGGCCCCTGTCGTGCGGAGAACGTCGAGTGGGCGCTCGATCCCCTGACCTCGTGCGAGCAGCCGGGCTGCGACGACCCTTGGGGGGGCCCGCCGATCACCTGGACCTTCAAGGACGGCAGCCTCGTGGATCCCTTGTTTGCCGACTCGACGCTCAGTCACATGCCGAGCTGCAGCCCCATCAACGGCAACAACTTCTGCGCCGGATCCGGCACCTACACCAATTTGGGGCTCCAGTTGATCAAGGACAACCAGGCCGCGTACGTGGCCGCGGCGATGCAGCCCAACGCGCCCTACCCAGTCGACGCGCAGACGAAGTTCTACAACATCTTGATCACCGACGGTCTCTACGTCCCCTATGCGACCGACGCCGCGGTCCAAGCCGAGCTCGAGCAGATGTACGCCGCCGGGATCACGACCTACGTGATCGGGTTCGGTGACGCCCTCGATGCGCCTTCCGCAATCGCCAAGCTCGAGGCCATGGCTGACTGGGGCTCGGGCGGCACGCTCGACTATCATGACGCCAACAATCAGGCTCAGCTCGAGGCTGTGTTGGTGGACATCGTCAGCAGCATTCAGCTCGACGTCGATCCTTGCTGCGTCACCTTCGATTGCGGCGACGAGCCGCCGAGGGCGAACGGCGATGACGAGCCCGATCCGCTCCCGAGCGACGACGCCGAGAGCACCGACTCGATGAGCGAATCGGGTGACTCGACCACCGACGCTGGCGACTCCGGCGATTCGACCGGCGACTCCGGCGATTCGACCACCGACTCGGGTGACTCGACCACCGACTCCGGAGATTCGACCACCGACTCCGACGGCTCGACTAGCGGCGAGACCGGCACCGACTCTGGTCCTGGCAACGACGAGGTCGGTGACGAGTCGGGCACCGGCAACGACGCTGGCGTGTCCGAGCCGGGCGATGGCTGCAGCTGCTCGACCGCGA
>CBFGLP010000172.1:0-1551 GCA_965649595.1 uncultured Myxococcales bacterium
GCCGGCGAGCTCGACTGCGAGGCGCTCGGGATCGAGTTCGACGAGGACGAGTGGAAGCTGATGCGTGGGGAGAGTCGAGCGCGGTGACCGACCTGCGCGACACGTTGCTGTTCCTGCGAGAGTTTCGGCACCGCACGACCGGATCCATCGCCCCGAGCAGCCCGGCGCTCGGCCGCGCGTTGACCCGTTGGCTCGTCGCCCGGCGAGCTCTGGGCGCGAGCAATCTGCGGGTGCTCGAAGTCGGAGCCGGCACCGGGGCGGTCACGCGAGTCATCCTCGAGGCGCTCGGGCCGACGGACACGCTCGAATGCATCGAGGTCAACCCGCGCTTTTGTGCACGGCTGCGGGACCGATTCGAGCACGAGGCGACGTTCGCCCACCGCGGCGCTCGGGTGGTCCTGCGGCAAACATCCGTCGTCGACCTCCCGCATGCCCAGCGCTTCGACGTGGTGATCGCGTGCCTGCCCTTCAACAATTTCCAGCCCGAGGTCGTCCGCCAAATCCTCGGCGTGCTGAAAAACCGACTCGCCCCGGGTGGCGTGCTGTCGTTCTTCGAGTATGTCGGGATTCGGCGGCTCGTCTCGTGCTGCGCGGGGCGACGCGAACGCGAGCGGCTGCGCGAGGTCGCCGAGGTGATCGACGCATTGCTCGTCGACGAGTTCTCCCGCGAGCTCGTGCTGGTCAATGCACCGCCGGCCTGGGTCCACCACGTGCTGTGACGTCGACGACGAAGCGAATCGCGGACGACGAAAGCGGCGCCGACTCTCTCGCCTAGGCCGCGAACGAGGCTCGAATCTCCATGTCCCAGCAGTACCGACGACCCGACCTCCGCGTGCTCGTGGCCACCTTGCAGGGTCCAGGAGACCACAGGAAAGACCTGGTGACGATCGCCCCAGCGATCAGCGAATACGCTCGAGCCGAGTTCGTTCAGCTCGCAGCGGGCGAGCTGGGCCTCTTCGCGGGATCCATGTTTCGCACGTACGAAGAGTTGAAGCCCATTCTAGAGAAGCGCGACCTGAATCTGTGGACCCGGATGGCGGTGGATCTCCGCCGTGGGCTTCCGCTGGCCAACGACGGTGGCGAGCTGGTCTACGGCGAGCCGTACATCGGCGACCGCGGCCCGGTCGCGCAGCGACGCGCGAGGAGGGAGCGCCTCGAAGCCTACGTGCGCACACGAGGCTTCTCGCTGTCCTGGCACATGTTCGTCGCAGCAACGCAGAGCGTGGACGGGGACACCGTCACCGTGATCGGTCACGTGCCGCAGCATCTGACGATGCGGATGATCCCCATGACGCAACCTGCGGAGACGGCCCTCGTGCTCGACATGGGCCTGTTCCACGAGCTCGCGACCGAGATCGCCGCGTGTGAGGACGAGCGAGTCCAGATCGATCCTCCGGTTGCGGTCGTGTTCGAGCTCGGCAACGACATGTACGGCGTCATGTACCGCGACGACCACGACAGCGAGAGCGTCCGGGTGGCGGTCGTGGGGGGGAGCTACAGCTGAGCTTCGGTCGCGCAACCGATGGACGACGGAGAGCGAATCGAGCGATG
>CBFGLP010000173.1:0-3063 GCA_965649595.1 uncultured Myxococcales bacterium
GGGCTGACATGGATGGCCCTTTGCCCGGAGGGCTCAGCCCGGAGGGCTGACATGGATGGCCCTTTGCCCGGAGGGCTCAGCCCGGAGGGCTGACATGGGTGGCCCTTGGCCCGGAGGGCTCGGCAGCAGTGCTGGACCTCACTGACCAGCGCTTGATCGCTTCGGCCTCTGTGGCAACTAGTCCGATGTGCGTGCACCTCACGGCTTTCACTTGGCTCTGCCTTTGCTTGTCTTGTTGCCCGCGTGCCCTGCAGACGACGTCGGAGGCGACGACGAGGTGGGGACTAGCGAGAGCGAGAGCACGACCGATACCACCGGCGACGGAGATGGTGACGGGGATGGAGACGGTGACGGAGATGGGGACGGAGACGGTGACGGAGACGGTGACGGAGATGGGGATGGAGACGGAGACGGCGACGCCGATCCGGTCTACGCGGTGTTCGTTCGCAGCGACATCAACCAGCACAGCGAGCTCGTAGCGATCGACGTCTCCGATCCTGCGGTCGCCGCTGAATCCACGATCTTGCTCGAGGCCGGCCCCGGCGACACCTTGAACACCATCGGCCAAGCTCCCTTCGGTTCCTGGCAGATCGCACGACTCAGCAATGGCGTATGGGCACAATCGCTGCTCAACCTCGACGCGGGCGAGCTCTCGTTCGGCCCCTTCGCGCCGGAGGGCGTGCCCAGTTACATGGGCGATGGGAACTTCGCCAGCGATGGCTCGGCGATGTTGGTGAGGGCTGGGTTGAGCAGCGCGGGGCCGCTCGAGCTCTATTGGGTCACCTTCGAGGGCAAGACGCCGACCACGGCCGTCAACCTCACCCCGATGCTCGGTCCGGACTCACACATCGGCGACAACGCCATCTCGCCCGACCGTCAGTTTGCTGCGTTTGCGCTGGCCGAGACCGAGGGGTTTTCCTACGCCATCCAGCTCGTCGAGCTCGAGCCCGAGCCTGGGGTCCCGCTGCTGCTCGACACCGTGACCTACACTCCGCCGGTCAACATCGACCTGCGCCTGAGTGAGCGCGTGCTGAGCTACCGCGTCGACTTCGACGACGACGGCGTGCTCGACATCGTCACGCGCGATCTCGAGGACCCGCTCGCGCCAGCGGTGCGGGTGACCACGCAGGTGGCAGGGGCCGAGACGATCCGCTCGCGCTGGTCCAACGATGGCAGCAAGCTGCTCTATTGGACTGGTGCGGACTACTACGGCGATCTCTACCTGGTCGAGCTCATCGATGCACAGCCGCAGGCACCCGAGTTGTTGAGCACGCAGGCGATGCCTGCCTACGTGAAGGACTTCGGGTTCGACGTCAATGGCGACGCGTTCTACAGCTTTGGAAGCGTGCAAGACGGGGTCCGCGGTATTGCCCACGTCGCGCTCGCGGGCGGGGAGCCGGCGTCTCCGGTCCAGATCAGCGAGGCGCTGCCCGCCGGGGTCGAGCTCTCGATGGTGGCCTACGAGGGCGACGCGATCGAGCGACTCGCTTACGTGGTCGCTGACCCCTCGGGCGTGAGTGTCGGAGTGATCGAGTTCTCGAAGAATGGACCTGGTGAGGCGCTGAGCGTGTTCGACGGCTTCGACGACACCTTCGTGTACCCGATACTTCCGGATGTCGGGCGGCGGATCATTCTGCAGGGCTACATCGCCGAACAGCGGCGCTTGTTTTCGATCGACCTCGACGACCCAGCGCTCACGCCGACCTGGCTCGACGCCGGGTTGCCCGCTGGTCTCGAGCTGCAGCTGGCGTCGCTCATGACCCCCGATGAGACGCAAGTGCTGGTCCGGGCGACTCCTGGTGAGGGCGACGTGTTGCTGCGGGTGCCGACCGATGGCAGCGGATCGATGGAGCAGCTCACGCAGCCCGGCTGGGGGATCCAGCATGTCGGGCTCATCCACGAATGAGCTGCTCGGGCAGGCCTAGGAACGAACACCCCCTGCCAGTAGTAGCCGTTCCAGCTCTGCTCCGGGTCGCCGTCGCCCGTGGTCGTGTCGCCGTCACCGTCGCCCGTGGTCGTGTCGCCGGTGTCGGTGTCACTTCCGTTCTCGTCGTCGGTCGCCTTGTCGTCGTTGCAGGCCAGCGCCGAGGCGGCGAGTCCTGCGGCGAATAGCAGCGGAAGAAGGGGGGCGGGGAGGGAGCGCGAGGGCATCCCTTCGAGTCACACGATCGGGGCTAATCGATCGAGTCGCTCAAATGATCTCGAGCGTCGCTAGGCCGCTCGGGTACGAGAACTGCAGCTCGATCTCCTGGTCGGCGGGCGTCCCACTGAACTCGCACGAATTGGGATCGTCGCCTTCGAAGCAGCTGCAATCGGCGACGGGACAGACGTAGTATTGGATGCGGGCGGTGAGCTCGGCGTTGATCAGCTGGCGGCCGGCGTAGCAGCTGTTCACGGCGTTCTCGCAGGGGTTCTCGGGGCAGTCGGCCGGAAAGGCTATGTTCTCCCAGTAATAGCCGGTCCAGACCTGCTCCCACGTCTCGCCCGGCTCGAGCACGATGCCTCCGGAGGGCTCGCCGCCGATGCAGCCATCGACGTTGCAGCTGTCGCAGTCGTGCCCCGCTGGCGGCCCCGGCTGCCAGACCAAGGGCACCTCCCCGAACTCGAGCGCGAAGGGTTGATCGCCGCAGTTGTCGCTGGTCGGGATGACGATCGTGTCGTTCCGCTCGTTGACGAGCCGCAAGGTGATCGAAGAGGCGTCGTCCATTTCGTCGTTCGTGGCGACCAGGCACTCCAACTGGCTGCCAGTCTCGCTCTCGTTCTCGCCGATGTCGGTTTCAGAGCCTGCGTCCTCGGTGACGGTCGTCGCAGGGCCGGGGCCCTCTTCGAGGCTGCCGTCGTCGGTGGCGAGCTCGGTGGTGGTGCAAGCGGTCAGCCCTGAGGTGAGCAGAACCGCAAACAGGGTGGTGGAGCGGGGGGTCATCTCCTCGGAGGTCACACGAGCCGCTCGAATCGATCACGCACGCCAACCGCCATGGGGAGCTCTATCGCTGGCCTGTGGTCCCGTGAGGGCGTTCGAATCCGCACATGTGCCTTCACGGGATCGATTCGAGCGGGTCGTGT
>CBFGLP010000174.1:0-4452 GCA_965649595.1 uncultured Myxococcales bacterium
TCAGCAGATCGATCTCGGGCTCGAAGTGGTCGGCGAAGCGCAAGGCCGGCTCGACCATCAACATCCGAGGCGGCCGAAGCGGGGCGGTCGATCCCGGCAGCCACGCGACGTCGCAGGCGCGGCAGACATCGTCATCGGCGACGAGCAGCTGCACGGCCAGCTGCTCGGGATCGCAGCTTCGCCAGCGACGAACCTGCTCGCGCTCGCGCTCGGCCTGCTGCTTGGCCGCGTCGAGCTCGTCGAGCTCGCGATAGGGGATCCGGGCGATCCGCTCCTGCACGGCAGTGACCGCCTCGGCCCAGCGCGCCTCGGCGTGCTCGAGCACGGCGTCCTCGCACAGCGCCCTCGCCCGCCGCCGCGCGCAGACCAGGCCAAAGCGCTGCTCGAGCACCTCGGCCAGCCGCGAGCGCATCGCCGCCGGGGACATCGGTTCGCTGGCTGCCTCGCTCATCTCGACTCTCCCCTTCACCTCAAGCGACCCGTCGCGCCCCCGTCCGGCCGAGCTGGCGCGGACCGATCAGCTCCGCAGGCAGGTCGCGCAGCATCGCCTCGCTCGGAGCTCCGCCTGCCGCCCATGCCCACAGCCGCGCCGCGCTCGGTGTTCCGACCGGAGGCGGCTGCTCCGGGCCCCACCAGGGGATCGCGTGCGGCCGCACAGACCACGAGTGCACGAGACCGACGTAGGCTCCTCGCACGCTGCTCGTCCGGCGCGACGGAGCGAAGTCCAGCAACGCGATCCGCAGCCCGTGCGGCGGGCGAGGTTGTTGCAGCGGTCCGTCGGAGAAGCCGAGCAAGGGTCGTCGCGCGCGACCGAGGCTGAGCAGCGGTGTCGGCTGCATCCACGCGAGCGAGCCGACCTCGCCCTCGGGCTCGTCCGCTCGCTCGCCGCAGCGCCACCAGGCGATCATCCGCCGCAACGCCAGCTCGACGACGACGCCCCACGCCGTCCACTCGGCCCGCTCGCTCGCGGGGAAGTACCAGGGCCGACGATGGACGGCTTGCAGCGAGAAGCCCGGTCCGTGCCGCCGCAGCACCGTCTCGCCCAGCGCGAACTCCCGCAGCAGCGCCGGGTGGAAGCGATCGGTCCAGCCGACGATCCGCTCGAACGCGAGCGGCTCGGGCGGCTCGAGGCTCCAGCGCTTGGCAGCGGCGTTCTCGACCGCAGTCAGCCGAGCGAGCCGCTCGGCCACCATCTCGCGCTCGCGCTCGGGGCAGGTGTGGCCGAGCAGCGTCGTAGCGACCCGGCGCAGCTCGGCGTCGACGACCTCGCGGTGACGGATCCGCGAGGTCCGATGCCAGAGCCAGCGCATCGTCTGATCGAGGCCCGGAAAGCCGACCGGATGCCCGCCGCGCTCGATGTGGAATTGCACGTAGTTGTTGTGCTCGGTCTGGGCCGGATCGACGATCCCCTCGGCTCGACTCGCGGAGCGCAGCACCTCGAGCGCATCGAACTCGAGCTTGCCCGCGACCCCGAGGAAGAACGCGCGAGCCTGGTGGCTGCCGGGCGCGGCCCTGTCTCGACCCATGTAGGCCCCCGCTGCATCGGCGGCCCGCCCCGCGCCCGCGGTGATCGCTTGCTCTTCGGCGTCGCCCCGGCTGTGGCGAACCGCGGCGATCTCCTCGTAGACCGTGCGAAAGGCATCGTGCAGGACCCGGTCTTGTGCCGAGTAACCACAAAACACGATCGAGCGCGTCCGCAGCAGGTTAGCCAGCAGGTCGCGCGACCACGCGTCGTGCCGCCAGTTCTGGATCTCGCGGAACGTGAACACGATCGCCGGCAGGTAGCTGACGAAGCCGAGCCGGGCCTTTTCCAGCCCGCTGCGAGCCAAAGCCCGCTGCTCGTCGGTGCCGGATCGCTCGAGCTCGTGCACGCGCACGAGCGCCTCGACCACCCGACGCCGCTGCGTCGAATAGATCTCGGCACAGCCGTGGATCTTGGCGATCAGGGCCGAGCGATGCGCGTTGCCGAACCGGACGAAGCCGAGCGCGTCGCCGATCCGATCGAAGTGCGAGACCTCGGTATAGAGCGGCGGGTCATCGGGCGCTCGACCCTCGACGTCGCTGCGGCGGCTGGCGAAGCCAGCCAGGCGATACGCGCCCTCGAGCAGCAGATCGTAGTTGGTCGTCAGCAAGGTCATGCACAGGCCCTCGCGGGCCCAGCGGGCGAGCACGTGATGGCGCGCTCGCAGGTGATGGCCGGGATCCGCGTAGCTGCGCATGACCTCGGTCAGGCTCGGCGCGTGCGGGCGACCGGCCATCACCTCGCGATCGGCGAACCCGAGCGTGTCGATGAACAACGCCTTGCCGCGGACTGCCTTGCCCTGACCTGCGAGCAGCTCGGCCTCGATCGGCGGCAGGACCTCGGCCTTGCCACCGACCTGGATCTTCGCAAGCAGCTCGCGCTCGCGCGCGTGGACCTGCTCCCAATCGAACGAAGGCAGCTCGTCGCAGGCGGCGAGCAGGGTCCCGAACGCGGTGCAGAACCACTCGTTGGGCCGATAGTAGTCGCTCGCCAAGATCCACGCGTCGTTGCCGGTGGTCAGGCGATCGTCCGCGCTCGGATGCGTGGTCTCGAGCTCGAGCTGCTCGCGCGACTCGAGACCAAAGGTCTCGCGCAACGATCGGCGCAGCTCGAGCGCCTGTGCGGCCGCGCGAGCGAGCGCAGAGCCTGGCTCGCCCTCGCTGCGCGCGAGCACCCATGAGAAGCCGTCGAAGCGAGCGAGCAAGCGCAGCAAGAGCCGCCAGCTCGAGATGCCTTCGGAGTCGAGCGAGAACCCGGCGCCGACGAAGAACACCACCTGCCCGCCATAGATCCGCTCGGCGAGGTTCTCGAGCTTCGCCCAGTCGAAGCTGCTGCGGGTCATTCCTTGTCCCCTCGCGTGCGCGGGCGCTTGCTCGTCGGCAGGCTGCTCGGCAGGCCCTTCGTCGGTCCGACCATCGACGCGCTCGACTCGGCCGCCCCTCGCTCGAGCAGCGCCTGCACGCGCAGCTCGTCGAGGTGGGCCGAGAGCCGCTTGAGCTCGGCCCCACGGGTCTGCTCGAGCCAGCTCGACCACAGCGGGTTGGGCTGTCGACCGCCGTCACCGGGCTGCGCGAGGTCCCAGTCGCCGAGCGGCCAGGTCGCGGCGAGCGAGAGGCTCTCGGCCAACAGCTCGATCGAGCGCTGCTCGACCGCGCTACGAAACAAGCTCGCGGGCAGATCGAGCGGCCGCGCCGAGACCAGCTCGCTCGCGACCCGGATCCGCAGCTTGCGGATCGCTTCGCTATGCGGATCCAGCTTGCGGCCGAGATCGACGAGCGGCAGGCCTTGCTTGGCGAAGGTCATCAGCGTGCCGCTGTAGGTGCCCGTCGGCGAGGCCAGCAACACGCCCGCTTGCCCTCGCACACCGACCACCGCGTCGACCAGCCGCGCGAGATCGCTACCAGCCCGCTCTGGATGCGCGACGCAGACCAAGACCACGCTGGTCGAGCGAACGAGCCGGATCAGCGCGTCTGCGTCGAAGCGCCGCGCTTGCAGGCGCAGCCACACGTTGAAGCCGTCGAGCACCCCCGCGAGCTCGTGCGCGAACAGCCCGTCGTCCTCGAAACCCAGCAGCACGACCGCGTCTTCGTGCTCGTGCTCGTCCGGCTCGCCCAGCACGTCGGCGAGTCTATCGAGTTTATGAGGGCTTGGGCGCTCGCCTTTGGATCAGCCCTCGCCCACACCTGCGGTGGTTCGCCATCGCGCGCTCCCACGATCGTTGCAGGCTGCCTCTCGTTCGAACCCCACAACAAGTCGTGCTTGCGCTGCCGAGGTCTTGCATGGGCAAATGCAACCATGACGCTGGTCTGGACCCGCCCCCTCCCATCTTTGCTCGTCGCCTCCGGTCTCGCGCTCGTGGCTTGCACCTCGCAGGGCGATCCCAACGCCGACGAGGTGGGTGACACGACTGCCGACGACGGGGCCTCGACCGACGACTCCAACACCGACGCCAGCACCGACACCAACACCGACGACGGAGAGCAGCTCCGGCCTAACTGGCATCAAGACATCGCGCCGCTGGTCACCGAGCACTGCGTCGGCTGCCACACCGAAGGCGGCATCGCTCCCTTCGCGCTCGACGAGTACATGAACGCCGCGGCCTGGGGCACGCTGATCGACGAGGTCGTGGCCGAGGGCATCATGCCGCCCTGGGGCGCGATCGAGACCGACGAGTGCCAGCCAGATCACACGTGGCGCAACGACCTACGCCTGACCGACGCGGACAAGCAACTGATCACCGACTGGGTCGAGAACGGCACGCCCGAGGGCGATCCAGCCCTCGCCGTCCCGCTGCCCGAGCCGCCCTCGCTCGATCTGCAGGACCCGACCGCGACCTTCCAGAACCCCTCGCCCTTCACCGTCGGCGGGAGCGAGGACAGCTTCATCTGCTACTCGATCAATCCGGGCCTCGAAAGCGACGTGTGGGTCAC
>CBFGLP010000175.1:0-5156 GCA_965649595.1 uncultured Myxococcales bacterium
GAGCGACTCGACCGTCTCGGTGACCAGATCGAGCAGCGTAGGATCGTCTTCGACGACCAGGGCAACGATCTTCGCACGCGCTTGCGGGAGAGTGGTCATGGCTATTCGTGACAGTTTCCGGGTTTGGAAGTCAGTCGCGAGTGTGCACGATTCGCGGGCGGGGCGTCGAGAGTGGGTGCGCGATGATCCTGCGCTGATCCGGCCCAGATCACGAGCCAGCTCCCGAGACCAACCTCCCGTCGCGAACCTCGATCTCGTGGCGCTCCGCGCTGGACCCCAGGTCGATGTACTGCGGCGTCGTCGTCGTGAGCACGCACTGACCGACCTCGGCGGCCAGCACCTCGAAGAGCCGCGCGGTCCGAACAGGATCGAGCTCGCTCGAGACATCATCGAGCAAGAGCAGCGGATGCTGGCCACGCTCGCGGGCCGATCGGAGCTCGGCGATCTTGAACGCGAGCACGAGCGCGCGCGCTTGGCCTTGCGAAGCGAAGTCACCGGCCGAGACCCCGTCGAGCGTCACCTGCAGATCGTCGAGGTGCGGACCCACGGTGGTTCGACCGGCAGCGAGGTCGCGCGCTCGCTGGCGACGAAGCGCGTCGGCGAGCGCAGCGGCCCGCTCGGGATCGCGGACCTGGCCCTCGGGATCGAGGCGAGCCGCGTAGGCGAGGTCACCGACCATCGCTTGCTCGTCGCGATCGTGGATCTGCGCGAACGCTGCCTGGAAGGACTCGCGCAGGCCTGCGATCAGGGCCACGCGACGCGACCAGATCCGGGCGCCGACCTCCGCGAGCTGACGATCGTAGGTGTCGAGCAGGCGCTCGCGCTCGGACACCTGCATCGGCGGACCCTCGGCCTCGGCCTTGAGCACGCGGTTACGCGAGCGCAGCAGCTTCTCGTAGGTCTGCACGTCGCCGATGTGGCCCCGCTCGCGGGCGAACAGCACCCGGTCGATGAACTGCCGCCGGCCCTGCGGTGAGCCCCGCAGCACGCCGAGGTCCTCGGGGGTGAAGAGCACCGCCTGGATGCGCCCGTAAAAGTCGGCAGCGCTGCGGACCAGCTTGCCGTCGAGCCGAGCGGAGCGGCGCACGGATCGGCCTTGACGGTCGATCCGGACCTCGAGCCGCGTCCGTAGATCGACCACGTTGTCGTGGGCCTGGATCTCGACGCGCGCGTGGTCGCTGCCGCGACGGAGCATCGCCCCGAGCTCGCTGGTCCGAAACGAGCGCAGCGTGGCGATCAGATAGATCGCCTCGAGCACGTTGGTCTTGCCCGCGCCGTTGTGACCCCAGAGGATCGTGAAGCGCGGGCCGAACTCGACGACCTCGCCGCCCTCACCCGACTGGTCCGGCCCGGCGCTACCCCGTCGGCTGCCCGCAGCCGAGAAGTTGCGAAAGTCCGCGAGTGTGAGCCGGTGCAGCATGAGCCCGCTACGGCCGGCTGCTCCGGCTCAGATCCGCATCGGCATGACGACCGCGAGGAAGTCGGGCGCGGGCGCGTCTCCGCTGGCGGCGGGACGCAGCACGCAGGGGTCGAGCTCGCCTTGGAAGTCCAAGTAGATGCGCTCGGCGTCCATCGCCGCGAGGGCCTCGATCAGGTAGTTCGCGTTGAACCCTGCGGTCAGCGGCGAGCCGTCGAACTCGACCGGCAGCTCGAGGTTGATCGCGCCGAGCTCGGGGTTGTCGGCCGCGAGCTTGAGGCTGGTCTTGTCGAGCTGAACCTTTACCGTCGCGGTCTTCTCGGGCGCGATGACGGCTGCCTGACGCAAGGCGGCGATCAGCTCCTCGCGCGAGAGCTCGGCCCGGCGCTGGTGGTCCTTCGGGATCACCTGCTGGTAGGGCGGGAAGGTGACGTTGTTGAGCTTGACCGAGAGAGTCAGCGCGTCTGCCCGCACGAACAGGTACTGATCGACGACCGCGATCTCGCACTCGCCCTCGACCCGGTTGAGGACCTTGCGGATCTCGTCCATGCCCTTGCGCGGGATCACGATGCCCTTGCCGAGCTTGGGACCCGTGACGTCGAGCGTGTACTTGGTCAGGCGGTGGCCATCGGTCGAGACCATGGTCGCCCGCTTGCCGTCGCTCTCGAACAGCGCGCCGTTGAGGTTGACGCGAGCCTCGTCGGTCGAGACCGAGAACAAGGTCTTGTCGATCAGATCGACCAAGCGGTGGCTGGCCAGCGAGGTGAAGCTCGCGCCCCGTGGATCGGGCAGATCCGGGAAGTCACCCTCGGGCATGCCCATCAGCTTGAACTCGGACCGCGCCGCGAGGATCTGCGCCCACGAGTTGTCGAGGCTCTTGACCCGCACCGCACCAGTCGGGAGCGTGCGGACCACGTTGTGGAGGTGGCGGACGCCGAGCGTCAAGCTGCCAGGGCTGCTGACCTTGCATGGCACTGACTCGGTCAGCGCGATCATCATGTCGGTCGCGCTGCAGATCAGCTCGTCGTCGGCGGTCGCGCGCAGCAGCACGTTGGCGAGCACGGGCATGGTGCTGCGCCGATCGGCGACGGTCTGCGCCAGCGTGAGGGCCGACAAGAAGCGGGTCTGGTCGATCTCGAACTCCATCGGGTTCCTCGGAGAGCGTGGGTCGGCAGGGACGCTCAGGTCCCTGGAAGAGAGTCCGGGGGTTGTACCAGCCGAGGCGCCGGGGTGGGAGTGGGGAGCCGAGCTCCGCCTGCGCGGGGAGAGATCAGGGTGTTTTTGAATTTTTCGGGATCCCGATCCAGATCTGTCCTGTGGATATGGGGATAGGTTCGTAAGTATTCGAAATTGCTATCGAATCGGCGGAGAATCAGGGTGCCCGGCCTGGGGATGAGCGCTGGGGTTGTCCACCCGATCCGAGCGTGGATCGCTCTGCACGATCAGTTCTCCCCGGCCTGTGGACGAAATTACTAGGCCAGCAGGAGGATCGTTTTACTCACGCACGGGAGCACCAGCCGAAGGATAGGGCTGCGTTAGCTCACGCGTTCTCGAGCAGCGGCCCGTGGTCGCCTGGAGCTGGACTGTACGTATTCGAGAGGGTGAATTCGCGATGTGTAATGAATCAATGGAGCATTCAATACTGTCACGATTGCACGATCTCGATCATTGCAGGGTCAGGCCGCCCTGCGCCTGCTCGCTCAAGAGCCCGCGTTCGCGTGCGCGCTCGTACAAGTGCTCGAGCAATTCACGGCGATTGCTGGTCTCTCGCGGCCAACGCTTACCCAGCCGTGCACGCGCTGCCGGATCGATCCCGCGGCTGCGCGCGCGGGTCCGGAACTGCTCCGCTCGACCGGGTCGCTCGGTGCAGTGGCCCGAGGCGAAGCGGCGGTTGACGACCTCGTAAGAGCCGTCGAACCCGAGCGTCTCGCACTCGCGCTGGTGCTCGCGGGCCGCCCACACGGCGGTCACGATCGCGGCCAGGCCGTCGTCGTTGCAGAACACCCAAGGCGGCGCGCTCGCGTCCCAGATCGGCAAGAAGTAGGTGGGGTTGAAGCCGAAGGGCCCGTAGCCGTAGCCCCACGCGCTCGCCTTGGTGGCGTGGCGGCGCTCGGTCGGATCGACGACCTCGAAGTCGATCGTCGCCTCGTAGTGGGGGTTGTCGCGGAACTTCGAGATCCGGGCGAGCTCGGCCTTGGCCTTCCAGTAGTCGGGGTGACGGGCCCCGAGCTCGCTCATCGTCGCCTCGAGCTCGGCCGCGCGCTTCGGGTCCCACCGATGCGCTCGCCAGCTCGCGCGCGAGGCCTCGAGGTCCGGGTCGAGCACGTGGATCGCATGGGGGTTGTAGGTCGACTCGCGCAGGGCCCAGAGCGTCAGCAGGCGCGGGTCCGCGTCGAGCTCTTCGGCGACCAGCTCGACCAGCTCGCGGAAGCGCTCGCGCTCGGCCTTGGTCCACGCCGTGTCACGCAGGCGCTTGTGCCAGCTGCGACCGTCCGGCCGGATGCGGACCTCGAAGCGCTCGCACACGTAGGGCGGCGCCGCGGTAGCTGCCCGCGTGCTCTCGGCCTCGCTCGCGCCCGCGTCGAGTCGCGGGAGCTCGAGCCTCAGCTCGACGATCGCCGCGAGCTCGGGCACGGCGAGCTCGTGGAAGGCCGACAGCACGTCCCCCGAGCCGGCGTCGATCTCGACCGCCTGCTCGACGCATGACGAGAGCCAGAGCAACGCGATGAGGTGAGCGAGCCGGCGGAGATGTACGAGGTACGAAGGTCGCAACTGATTGAGATCATGCTCGGCCATGGCGAAGCTCGACGTCCGTCGTGGTCGAAGCGCGAGTTTGCATGGTTGATCCCGTCGCGCTACTCGCCTGCGGATCGGTGACGCTCCCGGCATTCGCATGGTGCCCCCTCCATGAGTCGCGGCTCGCGTCGCTACGGCGCGTCGAGCCGGCGTTGTTCATGTTGACTCGCTAGCCGCGAGGCGTGGCAGGAAATCGACGATCGAGGCCAACAATTGTCAGAGCCGTGCCGGTGCCTACTGGCACCGCACGGCTCTGGCATCGAAGCGGGACGAAAGTCTGGTTGGCCGGACTAATGCGATATCTCGTGGGTGCCGCCCTGCTCGAAGGCATGGTGACCATGCCCGAGGTGCTCTTGTCCGGGCACGAGCTCCATGGGCCGATTGGTCTGGCGAGCGTCCTGGACTGCGTCGCGCAGGACCTCGAAGAGCTGGCGATGGTTGGGGATGCCGTGCAGCTCGAGCACCGGATCGGTCTGGTCGGTGCCGAGCAGCTTGATGCGACCGAGGCCGAGGATCCGATCGAGCAGGCTCTGCTCGTACTGCACGTCGAGCACCCGCCACAGCTCGAGCGTGTCGACCTTCTTGGCGAGCACGCCCTTCTCGGTCTCGATCCGACGGCGGCTGACCTTGTACTTGGTCGTGATGTGCGAGAGCCAAGTCCACGCGAGGCCCGGAACACCGACCAGCCAGAGCACGGCGAGCCAACCCGGCGCGGCGTCCCAGAGCTGATTGATGGCGATCGCGATGCCTCCGCCGACCAGGCTGATCAGCGTCCACTTGAAGTAGCTACCGAAGCTCGCGCCGTGCTTGGCGATGCCCTGGAAGAGGATCTCACCAGAGCCGGGTTGCGCCATCGAGCCCTGCGGGGGCTGAGCTTGCGGGCGCGGCTGAGGCTGGCCTTGCGGGGTCTGCGGCTGCATGGAGCGACGGTACGCGGATTTTC
>CBFGLP010000176.1:0-2013 GCA_965649595.1 uncultured Myxococcales bacterium
GCAGGCGATCGAGCCCGTCGAGGTCGAGCGCGCCGCTGCGCAGCAGGTGCAGGATCACGCCGGGATCGAGGTCGCCGCAGCGCGTGCCCATGACCAGGCCTTCGAGCGGCGTCATGCCCATGCTGGTCTCGACCGAGCGGCCGTACTCGACCGCACACACCGAGCTCCCGTTGCCGAGGTGACAGGTGATCAACCGAAGGTCGCGGAGGTCCTCGCCGAGGAACGCCGCCGCCGCCGCGGACACGTGCGCGTGGCTGGGGCCGTGAAAGCCGTAGCGACGGATGCCGTGCCGCTCGGCCACTCGAGTCGGCAGCGCGTAGGCGCGGGCACGGCGAGGCAGCGTCGCGTGGAAGGCCGTGTCGAACACCGCCACGTGGACCAGCTGCGGGAGCAGGGCTCGAGCGGCCCGGATGCCCGCGAGGTTGGCAGGGTTGTGCAAAGGCGCGAGCGGGATCAGGTCCGCGATCGCCCGCTCGACCGAGCTGTCGATCCGCACCGGATCGGTGAAGCGCTCGCCCCCGTGGACTACCCGATGGACGACGCCGGACAGCTCGAGCCCGGTGCCGCGCAAGCGCTCCAGCAGGCGGGGCAGCGCAGCGTCGATCGCCTCGGCGTGGTTGCTTGCGTGGACGGCCTCGGGCTCGCTCGCGTGGGTCCAGCGGATCCTCGCAGCGTCGCCGCCCTGCTCGCCGATCCGCTCGGCCAGGAAGCCGCCGTGACGGGTCGCTTGCTCGGTGTCGACGATCTCGGCCTTGATCGACGAGCTGCCGCAATTGATGACGAGCACGATCATCTGGCGCTTTGTAGCACGGGGGTTGTCAGAGCCGCTTGCCGACCCCTGGCGTGGGGATACGCTCGCACCTGCATGGACGACGCACGCAAGCCCGACGATGAAGCCGCCCCGCAAAAACCCCGCGCCCGCGGCCGTTCCAAGGCAGAGCCGCGCGCCAGCGAGCCCGACCTCTCGTTCACTCGCCACCTGTTCTTCGGCGAGGTCGAGGACGACCAGGTGTTCCCGTTCCCCGACGAGCTCGATCACGACCAGCGCGAGACGTTGGCCGAGCTGCTCGAGCCGCTCGATCGCTTCCTGCGCGAGCGCATCGAGGAGGGCAAGATCAATCACGACACCCTGCTCCCGCCCGAGCTGCTCGACGAGCTCAAGCACCTGGGCCTGTTCGGCCTGCAGGTCCCGCCCGAGTACGACGGGCTCGGGCTGTCCAACACTGGCTACGCGCGCTTGTTCGAGCGCATCGCGGCGACCGACGCCAGCGTCGCGGTGACCCTCGGCGCGCACCAGTCGATCGGGATGAAGGGCATCTTGCTGTTCGGCACGCCCGAGCAGAAGCAAAAGTACTTACCCCCGCTCGCGCGCGGCGAGCAGGTCGCGGCCTTCGCCCTGACCGAGCCGACCTCGGGCTCCGACGCGGCCAGCATCCGGACCCGCGCGCGGCTCAGCGAGGACGGTGAGCACTGGCTGCTCGAGGGCGGCAAGCTGTGGATCACCAACGGCGGGTTCGCGGACGTGTTCACCGTGTTCGCCCAGACCGAGATCGAGCACGAAGGCAAGCTGCAGGACCGCATCACCGCGTTCATCGTCGAGCGAGCGTTCGGCAACCTCACGTCCGGACCCGAGGAGCACAAGCTCGGCATCAAGGGCTCGAGCACGACCACGATCCACTTCGACGGCTGCCCGGTGCCCAAGGCCAACGTGCTCGGCGAGGTCGGAGGCGGGTTCAAGATCGCGATGACGATCCTCAACAACGGCCGGTTCGGGCTCGCGGCCGGCTGCGTCGGCGCAGCCAAGCGGCTGATCGGGATCGCGGCCACCTACGCCAACCAGCGCACGCAGTTCAACAAGCAGCTGCGCGAGTTCGGCCTGATCAAGAAGAAGTTCGCCGAGATGGCGCTGCTGACCTACGCGGCCGAGTCGATGACCTACATGACCTGCGGGCTCATGGATCGTGGCGGCCGCGACTACGCGCTCGAGGCAGCGATGAGCAAGGTGTTCGCCAG
>CBFGLP010000177.1:0-2339 GCA_965649595.1 uncultured Myxococcales bacterium
CTTGTCGAACGGCGCGTCCTCGCGGACCTTGGCCAGCGCAATCTCGGGCACCACGGTGTGGTTCGCAAACGTGGAGGTGCCCATGTAGTGGAACAGCTCGCGCCCGCCGACCGAGAAGCGCTTGCTGCCGTCGGGCATCAAGCCTTGCCCCTGCGTCGCGCGAATGGCCTGGCACAGGTTGGTCTTGCCCGACGTACAGAACTTGCACTCGCGACACTCGGGTGTGTAGAGCGGGATCACGTGATCGCCGGGCTTCAGCGAGGTCACGCCCTCGCCGACCTCGACGACCACGCCCGCGCCTTCGTGGCCGAGGATCGCCGGGAACAAGCCCTCCGGGTCGGCGCCCGAGAGCGTGTACGCGTCGGTGTGGCAGACACCAGTAGCCTTGATCTCGATCATCACCTCGCCAGCACGAGGACCTCCGACCTCGACCTCTTCGATCGTCAGCGGCTTGTTGGCGGCATGGGCAACGGCAGCGCGGGTCTTCATGGCCGCGGAGTCTAACAGCCCACCAGGGCGGATATCATCCGAGCATGACCGACCCGATCCCCCACGTGATCGATAGCTGGCGACGAGTCGTCGCATGCCTGGCCGAGCACGCCGAGCGCCTGCAGCTGTGCCCTCCCGCGAGCGCCGATGCGATAAGCGAGCTCGAGCGCGGGATCGGCAGCGAGCTGCCCGGCGACTACCGGGCGTGGCTGAGCCTGCACGACGGCCAGGATCAGCGGGCGTCGATCGAGTGGTTGCCTGGCTACGGTCGCTTGCTCGCGGCCGAGGTCGTGCTCGAGCGCTGGCGCGACGACCAAGAGTGGGTCGAGGAAGACGACGAAGGGCTCGAGTCGACGCAGGACGACGATCGGATCCGCAACGTCGTCAGGCACGCGAAGCGGATCCCGATCGCGGGCAACATCTGGGGTGACGGCGACAACACCTACCTCGATCTCGTACCGGGACCATCTGGCACGATCGGGCAAGTGATTGTCGCAACCAGCGAGTGCGACTTCGAGGTGATTGGCTCGAGCTTCACCGACTTTCTGCGCCGGTGGGCGACGGCTTTCGAGGATGGGACGTTGATGATCGACACTACTCAGGATCCGCCGCGGGTCGACTGGGCCACCAAGAAGAACCCCTGGGATCGCTGGGAAGCGGCGCTGCGCTCGGTTAGGCCGCGCTGATTCAGGCCACCAGCGCGGCCAGCCGCTGCTCGATCAACCATACTTCGAGCCGCTCGGGCTCGGCTGGGCCCTCGGGCAGCGAGGAGCTCGCCAGTGCCTGATCGAGCCGTGCGAACGCACGCTCGATGAGCGCCGGGACTCGATCGATCCAAGCTCCGTCGAGCACACCCTGCTCGGCAGATCGTTTGTGCTCGATCAATTCCACTACCTCGGGAAAGCCATGGAGCGGGGCGAGCACGCCGATGTCCGGCACGACCTCGCCGGTCTCGAGCAGGTGCGCGCCGGTCAGACAGGTCCGCAGCACGTAGAGCACCTTCTTGGCTTTGGGTGCCTGCGGATCGATCGCGTGCTTTTGGCTAGTCGCAAACCCGCGGTAATGCGCGTGGCTGCGCCGGCTGAGGTTGCGGCGCACGAGGCCCTGCAGCTCGACGAGCCCCTCGCCAGCAAAGAGCGGGGCCGGATCGAGCACCCGCTCCAGCATGTTGCCATTACCCTTGAGCAAACCCCGGACTACCTGGGTCAGCTCGTTGAGGGTCAGATCGACCTCTACACCCTCGAGCCACTCTTGCCGATCGATCGCGCCCGGAGGCTCGGCCAGGCCCAGAAAGACGCGCGTCGGAGCCTGCCACACGCCCTTGAGGTCCAGATCGCTGTCGATCGAGGCGAAGCCGTAGGCATGGGCGCCGCAGAGCGACACTACCAAAACACGTCGCTCTCGTACGGTTTCGATGAGGACGCGCTCCGCGATCGAGCGCTGGATGGCGGTGAGCTCGTCTGGCATGTGTCTCGTGTATCACCATTTCGGGTCTCGTAATGGCTCACGTGAGACGATCTGGCTCGGCATGCTCTTTCGCGCTAGGGCTGGAAGCGGGCCTCTGCACGGTGTTATCCGCCATCAATCGGTCTAATGGGCATTCACGCGCTGAAGCTTCGGCAGCCTAGAGCACAACTAGCGGGGCGATAGCTGGCATGGCACGTGCAGAGTGCGACAAGCACCGAAGTCAACCCGTCCTTTCGACCACCATGGCCGGACAGCACTCGATCTCTGCTGACCCGAATTGTCAGCCGACGCACCTGCGGCTCTTCGTCGCTGGTGCGGGATCACAATCCCGCCGGATGGTCCGAGTCGCCGCTCTGCCGGCGAGGACGGTCGCGCGGGTCCGT
>CBFGLP010000178.1:0-3485 GCA_965649595.1 uncultured Myxococcales bacterium
CCGGGCGGGACCGAGGCCTGGCCGATGTTGCGGACCCGCGCGATCGCCTCGTACCCGCCCATGCAGCGCGCCGTGATCGAGGCGACCAGATCGGGCGCCGAGAATTCGCCTTGCGGCTGCACGTTCTGGCGGAAGTTGTTCAGCCCCGGCTGCAGCCAGTTGGCCGGCTCCTGCGTCGGGATGCTGCCGTCCTCCTCGACGTTGGTGACGTGATAGTGGTGCTGGTTCCAGATCCGCCGGGTGCGAACCCAAAGCCCCAATTCGTCACCAAAGATGCGCACGCCGGATTGCTTGGTCCCCTCGCAGGTGATCGACGAATAGGCGTTCGACACCACCACGATGTCCGCGTGACCGTCGTTGTCGACGTCGGCGATGACCGGCAGCTCGCGCAAGGTTCCGGTCGTATTGCAGGTCGACCACAGCACCATGCCGTCGGTGCCGCGATAGATCCGCAGATACCACTCGTCCGAGTACACGACCTCGGCCGCACCGTCGCCGTCGAAGTCGTGTACTCGGACGAGTGGTACTTGCGGATCTACGCCGGCACCACCGGCGACGTGCTCTGGCAGACCTGCAACACGACCGGGACCCTGCCCGAGCTGCCGGTCGTGGCCGACGTCGACAATGACGGTCACGCCGACATCGTGGTGGTCTCGAACGACTACTCGTCGATCACCTGCGAGGGCACCAAGCAGGCCGGCGTGCGGGTGTTCGGCGACGAGCTCGGGCTGTGGGTGCGGACCCGGCGGATCTGGAATCAGCACCACTATCACGTGACCAACGTCGAGGAGGACGGCAGCATCCCGACCCAGGAGCCGGCCAATTGGCTGCAGCCGGGGCTGAACAACTTCCGCCAGAACGTGCAGCCGCAAGGTGAATTCTCGGCGCCCGATCTGGTCGCCTCGATTACGGCGCGCTGCATGGGCGGGTACCAGGCGATCGCGCGGGTCCGCAACATCGGCCAGGCCTCGGTCCCGCCCGGCGTCAACGTCGGGTTCTATGACGGGGATCCGGGGCAGGGCGGCACCCTGCTCGGGACCGGGGTCACGACCAAGACGCTCTATCCGGCCGAGGCCGAGGACGTGGTGCTCGACGGGGCCCTGGTGCCGCAGGCGATTCAGGACGGCGATCAGGACCTGTGGGTGGTCGTCGACGACGGGATGCCCGAGCACCCCTGGCACGAGTGCCGGACCGACAACAACGTGACCTCCGGCGACGCGGGGTGCGGGCAGATCGGGTAGCTAGGCTGCGACCGCCCGCCCGGTCCACGCCATGAACTCCTCGCACGCGGTCATCCCCCTGGCTCTGGCAGCCTCCACGCTCGCCTGCCAGAGCCCCACCGAGCTGCCTCCAGTGCAGGTCGAGGGCAGCTTCGTTTCTTACGCAGCCGACGAGCAGTACGAGATCTGCCCCGGCACGGTCGCCCATGCCGAGGAGTGGATGGAGGCCGTCGCCGGTCGGCTCGGCATCGACCCTGCCGAGCTGCTGCCGACGACCTACTACTTCGTCGACCCCTCGGTGCTCGAGGAGCAGTGCCCGAGGTCCTCGCACGGAGCCGTCGCGGGGTGCACTCGCCGTGAAGGGGATCGGATCCTCGTGTTCTCCCGCCAGCCACTGCATCGGCACGAGCTCGTCCACGCCCTCCATTTGTCCGCTTGGCCGCGCCGCCAGCCGATTCTGCACGAGGGGCTCGCTCATGCGTACGACGACACGTTCCCCGACATGACCTTTGCACCCCCGAGCGAAGCGATCGATGCTGCAATCGAAGCCGAGAGCGCGATCGGTGATAATAGCGTGGAGTTGATTGGTGCGTACCTGATCTATTGGATCGTCCAGCGGCACGGCGCCGATGGGCTCTCGCGCCTCTGGCAGGCGACCAGCAGGCCCTCGAGCGCGGCCGATTTTCGAGCTGCCTTCGAGCAGGAGCTGGGGGAGACCCTCGATACCATGCTAGCCGTGCTCGGTGATGAGTCGGGCAGCCAGTTCGTGACTTGCGTCGGAGAGGTTCTCCCATGGACCGATGGCCGATGGACCGTATCCTCGCCGCGCGGCTGTGAGGACGGCGCGGTGGGGATCATCGGTGAGGACCGGCACTCGGTCAGCCGTTACGACTTGGTCGAGATCGGCGAGGCTGGCTATTATGAGCTCGCCGCATATGGTGAGCTGGGCCAGGCTATCGTCGCGTCGGTCACTCCCTGTGGTGATGTCTGGCCGGACAACCAGTCGTTGCCGGTCGACGCCGAGCAGCCGACCCAGTACTACCTCACTCCCGGTGTTCACCGAGTAGAGACGGTGCAATCCGGACCGGACCAGCCGACCTTCACGGTCGAGATCCGTCCGGTGAATTGACCGGGCGCGTCAGCGCCAGGTGATTTCGTATGCGCACACCGACCCGCCGCGCTGTCGGCATTCGTGCAGGTCGATGTGCGTGATCAGTGCGAGCGGCTCGAAGCGGCGCGCGAGCGTGGTGAGCACCCCGCGATCGAACTCGCAAGGATAGGGGTTCTCGCAGCGCATGACGATGTTTCGCGCGCCGCAGCGCTCGTAGTGATAGTGGCCAATCCCATCGCGCATGGTGCCCGTCGATGGGTCGAAGAGCGGCTGGCCAGCGATCGCATGGTTCATGTGAAACACGGCGTCGAGGGCCGCGAAGGCAGCGTGGATGTTGGTGACGCTCCGCGGAAACACGGCGTTGCGGATCACCTCCGCGCCGGCCTTGTTGAGCATGGTCTCGCCGAATCGCTCGGCGCACAGGCGCAGGGCCGTCAGGTAGCCCTTGTGCGAGTACCAGCGCTGCGGCTCGAGCTGCTTGGTGCCCGGTGGGCAGGCGCCGGTCTTGACCATCGCCTCGATGGTCAGGGCTCGGAACGGACCGACATTGGCAATTGTCGATTCGATCGCGTTGCCGAGGATCTGGACGTCAGATTGAAATGGGATGTATTGCATTGGTTCCTCCGTGAACCTCGCGCTCGTGGAATCGCATTCAACCGATTCATGGGAAGATTATCAGGTCAAAGGTGGGTGGCAATGCTCCGAGCCTGGAGCCTCGGCGAGTGCCAATACGGACAGGGGCATCATGAAACGATGATCGACGCTAATCCAGGAGGGAGTGCCTCTGGCGTCAGCACGAGGGGCGAGGGAGTGTGTCAATACGGCGCGAGATCTCGGGCGGCGGTAAGTCCGACCGAGCTCGTTCAGAGGAGTCGTAGATTCGAAGCATCATGGGTGCGCGTTCATACATATCCGTTCGCGCGAGTCCCGAATATGGGGCAGGGCAATGCACAATGCACGGGGCCTTTCCGATCATGGAGAGCGCTCCCTCCTCGAACAGTGGCTCCCCGGGGCGCTGCGCGCGGGCGAGTTAGACTTGGAGACGCGCGCTCGGGACAGAGCCGCAGGCAACGTCCGTCAGGTGCCGCTTTGCGGCTGCGCCGCAAAGCTCGGCCGCACCCGAGCCGTAGGTTCGGGACGGAATATGACGAGGC
>CBFGLP010000179.1:0-1749 GCA_965649595.1 uncultured Myxococcales bacterium
GGCGAGGTCGAGCGCGTGCTCAACATGGTCGACGCCGCGCTGCTGGTCGTCGACGCCTTCGAAGGTCCGATGCCGCAGACGCGCTTCGTGACCGAGAAGGCGGTTCGCATGGGCCTCAAGATCCTGCTGGTCGTCAACAAGATCGACCGCGAGGGCTGTGATCCCCACGGGGCCGTCGACGGCACCTTCGATCTGCTCGCCGGCCTCGATGCCACGCACGACCAGCTCGACTTCCCGGTCGAGTTCTGCAGCGCGCGCGAGCGCTACGCCATGGGCGACCCCGCCGACGAGCGCGGGCCGATCTCGCGGGTGCTCGACATGATCGTCGCCCACGCCCCCGCGCCCAAGGTCGAGCCCGACGCCGCACCGGCGATGTGGGTCTCGACGCTCCACTACGACAACTACCTCGGGTTCCTGGCGATCGGCCGGGTCGACAGCGGCACCTTGCACCCCGGTGATCGCGTCGCGCTGATCCGTCCGCCGGTGCTCGAGTCGCGCGCCGACACCGAGGCCGTGCGCGAGACCGACGTCGTCGCCGACTGCCAAGAGGTGTTCCGGATCAGCAAGCTGCTCGCGTTCCAGGGCCTGCGCCGGTTCGAGATCAACGAGGCCGTCGCGGGTGACATCGTCGCGGTCGCGGGCATGAGCAGCCTGCAGGTCGGCGACACCTTGACCGACGCCGATATCGAGCGTCGCCGCGCGTTCCCGGCCCTGTCCGTCGACCCGCCCACCCTCTCGGTCCGCTTCCGCGTCAACGACGGTCCCTTCGCGGGCAAGGAGGGCAAGTGGGTCACCTCGCGCAAGCTGTCCGAGCGGCTGTTCCGCGAGCTCAAGGCCAACGTCGCCCTGCACGTCGAAAACACCGAGCAGGCCGAGGAATTCGAGGTCTCCGGTCGCGGCGAGCTGCACCTCAGCGTGCTGATGGAGACCATGCGCCGCGAGGGCTACGAGTTCTGCGTCTCGCGCCCCAAGGTGATCGTCCGCGAGGACGAGCAGGGCAACAGGCAGGAGCCCTACGAGAACCTGGTAGTGCAGTGCGACAGCGAGTACTCGGGCGCCGTGATCGACAAGCTCGGTCGGCGGATGGGCGAGCTGACCGGCATGCACGACTTCGGTAACGGCCGGACCAAGCTCGAGTTCAAGATCCCCGCGCGCGGCCTGATCGGCTACCGCAACGAGTTCCTGACCGACACCCGCGGGACCGGCATCATGGCCTCGGTGTTCGCTGGCTACGGCCCCTTCCTCGGGCCGCGCAAGACTCGTCCGCGCGGCGTCCTGGTCGTGCTCGAGCCCGGCGAGACGATGACCTACTCGCTCAACCGCTTGCAGGAGCGGGGCGTGCTCTTCGTCGGCCCGCAGGTGCCCACCTACGCGGGCATGATCATCGGCGAGCACAGCCGCGACAACGACCTAGTCGTCAACCCGAACATCAACAAGAAGTTCACCAACGTCCGCGCCGCGGGTGCCGACGAGAAGATCTTCTTGACCCCCCCGCGCGAGCTGACCCTCGAAGAGGCGCTGACCTTCATCGAGGACGACGAGCTGCTCGAGGTCACGCCCAAGACCCTGCGGCTGCGCAAGCGCTACCTCGACCACAACGTCCGCAAGCGGATGGAGAAGGCGGCGGGTTAGAGGGAGGGAACGTCGCCGTTCCCTCCCCCTACTCGGCAAAGCCGAGTAGGGGACCCCCTCCTTCACGACAGACTGATTCTTCGGCCGCTCCGCGGCCTTTTCCGATTGAGGTTGGTC
>CBFGLP010000180.1:0-5498 GCA_965649595.1 uncultured Myxococcales bacterium
AGTGCGCCGAGCTGCTCGAGGTCAAGATAGGCACGCTCGACGTGCTCCTCTTCCGAGCCGTGCGAGCCTTCCGAAAGGCCTGCGATCAAGCCGGCGTCCAGTTCGACATGGAGGAGGCCGCGTCGTGACCCGCCCACGTAAGACCGGTCAGCAAGGGGGCGTTCGCCGAGCCGCCAACCGGCCTCCCAACGCCTCACCAGCTCCGAGGGTGCACTGCCATGAGTGACGACAACGATCCCGCTGCGACGACGCCCCCCGAGCGGCAGACCGCATCCTCCTTCCCGCGCGGCGTCCCTCGTGGCGTGCTCGATCCCGCGTGGGAGGACGAGCTCCGAGCAGGACAAGCGGCCGAAGGCGAGCAAGGCAGCGTCGAGGCCGAGCTGGCGATGGTCCACCTGCTCCGCCACGTGCGAGAGCCCGAAGCGCTCGCGCCCGACGAGCTGGACAACTTGTGGAGGCAGATCGAAGCCGAGGTCGCCCCGGCTGCGACGCCGTGGTGGCGCAAGGCGTGGCTGTGGTGGGCGGCCCCGGTCGCGGTCACGGCCGCGGTGCTGTTCGTGATCGTGCTGCCGGGCGATCGCGAAGCGGACTCGACGGTCGCACGCGGTGATGATGAACGAGCGGACGAGCGGCGCGAGAGCTCGGCCGCCGCGCCTGCGCCGGCGATGCAGAGGATGAAGGAGGGCGAAGGCGGCTACATGGCCGAAGAGGCGAGCGAGCGAGCCGCCTCGGCTGCGCCCATGCCCATGGCTGCGCCGCCAGCCGACAATGCGATCGGCGCGGGCGGCTTGGCGATGCGGAGCGAGCGGGCTGGAGGGCTCGAGAAGAGCTTCGCTCAGCTCGCCCCCTATGGTCGCGTGGCGATCGGAACCAGCGTCGATGCCAGCCTCGACGAGCTGCGCGAGCAGTTGATCGTCGACGCCCGCGGAGGTGGATGATGATGCGCTCTATCGGACTCCTGTGTAGCGGCGCCGTGCTCGGTGGCTTGCTGGTGTTCGGCGGCCTCGCGTTGGCCGGCAAGCTCAAGCCGGCGAGCGAGCCCGCGGTGCTGGTTGCGATCGCGGGCACCGTCGATGCGACGGACAAGAAGGTCGACATCCTGCTCGAGCGTGGCGACGTCGCCCAGGCGATCACGGCGCTCGAGCAGCTCCGCGAGCAGCCCTGGCCGTCGCGCGAGCGCGGCGGCGATGCCGGGGTCCAGCTCCGCCACGACGCTTACGGACGGCTCCTTCACCTTCGCCTCACGCACCCGCAGATCGACAGCAAGACGCCCGCGCAGCTGCTCGAGATCGCCGACGAAGGGCTCGGACGCGAGTGGGAGCTGCTCGATCCCAACCCCTTCACCGCGCGCTTGCTGGCCCTGCGCGCCGAGGTGCTCGAGCTCGCGGGTCGCGACGACGAGGCGCTGTTGGTCTACGAGCAGGCGCTCGACATGAACACCGACCTGCTCGGCGAGGTCCTGCAGGCCGGAGGCCAGCGATGAGTCGTCTGCGCCATCAGCAGGGGATCGCAGCGCTCGTGCTGCTGATCGCCCTGCCGCTCGCGTGCGCGCGCTCGAGCGAGGAGCGTGGGCTCGAGGCGCAGGAGCAGTCGGTCGCGCCGGCCGAAGCCGAGCTGTCCCCCGAGCCTGCGCCGCGTGGGCTCGCCGAATTGCAGGCGGAGCTGCAGGCCAACGAGGCCGACCTTCGTCAGCTCGGTGTCGCGATCCCTCTGGCGGGGCTCGTCGATGGAGGCGACGGCGAGCAGGCCAGCGAGGCTCCAGCGACCGTGACTGGCACGCCGACCGATCAACCCGACATGGGCGGAGCCAGCCCCGGACCGAGCGCGACCAAGACCAGCGCGAAGGAACGCAAGGGCAAGGCCGCCACGCACAAGCCGAGCAAGAGCGACACCCGATCGCCCTCGGTCCAGCCCTCGGGCGGAGGTCGTGGCGCGGGTGATCTCGAGTTGGACGACGACATCGGCAAGGCCGAAGCGCCCGCGAAGGATGCCGAGGGCGAGCCGACGCCCGAGCCGGCCAAGGCCGTCCAAGGTCCGCCGATCGTCGAGCCCAAGCCGCAGGTCGAGGATCGCTGTCCGATGATCTGCTCGCTCTCCGAGGGCACCTGCGGCTTGGCCGAAGAGATCTGCTCGCTCTCCGATCGTCACCCCGACGACGACGACTACGGCCGGGCCTGCGAGCGAGCGAACACCGACTGCGAGCTGGCAAAGGAGGCGTGCCTTGAGTGCTTGGGTTGATCGCTGTGGGCTGAGCCTCGCGCTCGTGCTCGGGGTCTCGGCGATGACGAGCTGCAAGAAGGCAGGCGACAGCGCGACGTCGCCGGATGCGACGGCCATGCCCCTCGCCGAGCGGGCGGCTCCAGCTGATCCGCTCGCGGAGCTGGCCGCGCTCGAGCAGCGCATGCAGGTGCTGGGTCTGTCGCCCGCCCGTCCGCGAGCGCCCGTCTCGAGCGAGGCCGAGGCCGAGGCCAAGCAGGTCGACGAGGAGAAGCCGACCGAAGCCCCGACCATGGTCGAGGAGGAGGACCTGGGAGCCGGGAGCGCGCGTGACTATCGGAGCGGCGACAAGCAGGCGCCTCCGCCCGAGCCGGCTGGCGGCGACGCCTTCGCCGACGAGGCCCAGGGCGTCGACTACTGTGAGAGCGTGTGCGAGCTCAGCACGGCGATCTGCGAGCTCGAGGTGCGGATCTGCGGGATGGCGCAGGATCACGGCGACGAGCCCGTCTACGCGGACGCCTGCGAGCGAGCGATCGACGACTGCGACGTGGCGGGCGATGCCTGCGACGCGTGCGAGCGGGACTAGGGTTATCCTCCCGCTCGTGCTCCCCCACGCGGTCCTGCTCGACCTCGACGGCACTCTCGTCGACAGCGAGTCCTTCCACGCCGAGGCGATCGCTCGCTACATGGCGACTCGCGGCGTCGTCCTCACCGAGGACGAGCGCGCGTTCGTGATCGGCCACGCCTGGCAGGAGATCCACGCCGAGCTGCGCGTGCTCGAGCGTCTCGGCGACGATCTCCTCGCCCTTCAGCGCGGCGCCAACCAAGCCAAGCTCGGCATGCGCCAAGAGGGCCTCGGCCTGCGCGTGCTCGAGGGCGCCTGCGAGCTGGTCGAGCTCGTCCATGGCCTCGAGCTCCCGCTCGCGATCGTGTCCGGCTCGAGCCGGGCCGAGATCGCCGAGGCGCTCGACCAGCTCGGCTTTGGTCATCGCCTGCGCTTCTACCTCGGCGCCGAGGACTACCCGCACGGCAAGCCGGCGCCCGATGGCTACCTCGCGGCTGCGGGCAGGCTGGCGGTCGAGCCGAGCCGCTGCTTGGTGTTCGAGGACAGCACGGCCGGCATCTCGTCCGCGCTCGCGGCTGGGATGCGCGTGGTCGCGACCTCGGCCGCCAACCCGGCGCCTGGTACCGCTGGCCACCAGGTGCAGAGCCACGCCCACCGCCAGGTCCCGCACCTGCGCGACATCGATCATGCTTTTCTTTGCGAGCTGATGCGCGCGAGCTGATGCGCGCGAGCTGATGCGTGCGAGCTGATGCGCGCGAGCTGAACCGACGCCCGATGCCGACGACCGACAGCGAGAGCGAGCTTTCCCGCGACGCCGCGGCCCCGCTCGTGTTCGACCAGCCCGGTGAGGCTCGCAACGTCGTGCTGCCGGGTCTGCGGCTCGTGCTGCTGCCCGACCCCGCGGCTCGCGTCGATCTGGCGGCGCCGCTGCTCGGCATCCCGCTGGCCCTGCGCACGGTCAGCGCGGCACGAGAGGCCGGCGTCACCGAGGTCGTCGCGGCGCCTGGGTTGACGCTCACGCCGCCGGGAGTTCGCGAGGTCCCAATCGGAGATCCGCTCGGCGGTCCGGCGCTGATCTTGTTCGAGGGGACCTTCGTGGACCCACGCGTGTTTCGGCTGATGGTCGAACACCCGCTCGAGCCCGACGAGCGCTTCTCGCTCTACGACGGTGTCTCGCGCCCGGCCGGCTGCTTCACCGGAGAGGTCGGCGCGATGCCGGGCATCATGCCCGTGTCCGAAGAGCTCGACTGGCCCGAGGAGCTCGGGCCCGACGATCTCGCTCGCGTCGTCTACCCCGAGGACGTCGAGCGAGCCGAGTGGTTGGTCCTTCGTACCGAGGCTCGTCGCTCGCGAACCTCGGGATGGCGCGGGACCGAGACCGAGCACGTCCGGCACAGCCTCGCTGGTGAGTCGCGCTGGCATCGCGAAGTCAGCATTCGGACGCTGCGGTGGCTGGCCCGCTCGAACCTCGCGGTCGCCCAGCTAGAGCTCATCGCGCTCGGTGTCGCGCTCGCCTCTGGACCGATCGCGCTGATCAACCTCTGGCCCACCTTGGTGCTGGCGGGCGCGATGTTGCTGCTCGGCGTGCACGTCTCGCGGCTGCTCGCGCCGCTGCGATTCTTGCGGGACGAGGCGATCCATCCGCGCGACGAGCAGGGCCGACCCGAGGTCTGGGTTCCTGGCGACACGCTCGCCGGGGCGACGCGGCCGCTCGCTCACGCGACGATGACCGCGTGCCTGACCTACGTGCTGGTCGCCGAGACCGATCGATCGAACGTCGCTGCGCTGGTGCTGCTCGCGGCAGGCTGCGTTGCAACGATCCTCTCGCTCGCGCACGCGCGCGCGCGCTTGCGCGGAGACGACGCTGGCATCCTCGAGATGCCGCGCTCGGCTGCGGTCATCAAGCGCCTCGGCGTCACCATGCCCTCATGGCTGCAAGGCGCCCCCTTGCTGGAGATGGCCGTGTTCGTGGGCTCGCTGACAGGCGAGCCGGGTGTCCCTTGGACCGTCATGGTCACTGCTGCTTTCGCCCGGTTGTGGCGCTGGTTCACCAGTCCACTGCCTGGGTGAAGGCCGGCGAAGGGCTGGCCCTGATGTCACTTCGTCGAGGGCGCGCGTGCGCTCCCATGTGGGTGCAGGGCCGCCTGCGCAGCAGGTCCGCTCGGGGATCGTCCGACATCACGACAACGCTCCCCAAGCGGGTGGTGGTGCGTCATGGATCCCATCCTAATTGCCGAAATTCGCCAGTAAATCGCTGATTCGGACCGGGAGCGAGGTTTGACCACCCTGGATGCCAGTGCTAGCGTTCGCCAGGCCCAGGCCGTCTTTCTCGACGAGACTGGCGGTCCCGACAGGTCGGCTGAGCCACACCGGATCGACCTCCGCGCCGCCAATCCCAGGGTCCTCTCTACGTTTCCTCGCCACCTAACCATGGCAACCGTCAAGATCCCCCTCCTGCCCCTGCGCGAGTTGATCGTCTTCCCCCACGAGGTCGTGCCGCTCTTCGTGGGCCGCGAAAAATCGATTCAGGCGCTCGAAGAGGCAATGGCGGCCGATCGCCAGATCCTCCTCTGCGCCCAGAAGAAGGCCAAGGTCAACGATCCCAAGCCCGAAGGTATCCACGAGTTCGGGACCATCGGCACGATCGTCCAGTTGCTCCGCCTGCCCGACGGCACCGTCAAGGTCCTGGTCGAAGGCAAGACCCGCGCTCGTATCA
>CBFGLP010000181.1:0-5507 GCA_965649595.1 uncultured Myxococcales bacterium
TCGTCGAGCGAGCCGACGTAGGTGGCGACCAGCGTGTTGGTCCGTCGCTCGGCGAGCAACCCCGGTCGCGCGCCCGCGCGCAGCCGCTCGCGCGAGGCCACGCGAGCGACCAGCAGCGCCTCGAGCAACGCCGGCCACACCGCCCCGTTTGCGATCAGCTTGCCCAGCTCCCGGCGCACGTAGTCGACCGCCGCGGAGCCGCTCGTACACGCCCGCAGGTGCGCGGCGTCGAGCTCGAGCGGGACGGTGATGCAGGTGTTGGCGACCTCGTGCTCGAAAGACAGCTGCTCGGAGAGATCGACGGGCACACGCAGACGGATCAGGCCAGCGCGCGCCTCCACCCAGCGGGCCGCGGTCACGGCCAGCCCGGCGTAGAACCAACCTGCATGAGCTCGGGGGCCGCCGTCGAGCTCGAACGCGGCCATCGCCACCCGCGGGTCACCGATCGTATCTGCGTCGCGGGGCAGCGAGAGCCCGCGGCTGGCGAGCATGCGCGTGCGCGGGTGAAGCAAGCCTGCGCTCGCCCGCGGTCGCGCCAGCGCGGCGCGCAGGAGGTTCGATTCGGTCATCGGGGACCCGTGGGCTCGTGCGGGCTCGTGATCGCCGAACATCCGCCGCAAGAGCAGCCCCAGCGATCGCGCGTCACCGAGCGCGTGGTGGAGCTGAAAGGTGATCAGCGTGCCGCCATCGAGCAAGCGATGCATGCCGACCCAAAAGCCGGGATCGCGGCCGAGGTCGATCCGTCGGGCGATGACCTGCTCGAGAATCGCCCGACGCGAGCGCGGCTGCTCGTCCAGCTCGAAGGTCCGGGCCAGCTCGGCGTCGCTTCGGCTCGCTCGTTGCCAGCGCCCGTCGGGCTCGGACCAGCGGGTCTGCAAGCGCGGCGTGGCGCGATGGATCGCCATCACCATCGCGCGCAGTTGCTCGGGCTCTGGGGCAGCCTCGACGCTGGCCGCGATCGTGACCCAGATGCACGCGACCTCGCCGTCGAGCCGGGCGAGCAGCGTATCTACGAAGTGCGCTCGCATGTCTGCAACCATTCGGTGGCGAGCCGCTGCACGGGCGGCCCGGCGAGGCTCATCGAGGCGATCATGTCGGCGCAGCGATCGCTACGCGGGAGGAATTGCAGCACGATCTCGCTCGGCCGACGACGGTGCGGGCGAACGCCGACGGGCAGGTAGCCACGCGCGAGCAAGCTCGACCATGCCGCGGCGACGTGCTCGGTGAGCATCGGGAGGTGTACGAGATCGACGCGCGCGGGGCTGCTCGAAGCGTCACTCGACGCGAGCACGTCGGATGTCAGACGCACCGCCCGTCGCCGGAGCGCGAGGCTTGGGTTCCATTCGATCGGCTCGAACGCGAGCGAGGTCGAGGTCGACGCGCGCGTGTACGCGACCGGCACCACGACCGCCTCGGGCAGCGCACCACCAACGACCCGCGCGAGCCAGCCCGCCCACGGTCCTTCGGGGACCGCCAGCGTCGGGGCCAGGCCGTGGGGGCTCAGCGCGGTCGTCATCGTCAGCGCGTGCATTGGCGCGGGCGCCTCGGCCAAGCCGACCAACACCTCGCCGATCGCATAGTCGAATATCCAACCAGTCGGCCGCGCCCGCATGTAGCGGGCCGCGTAGAGCTGGGCGCGAACGTGCCGAGTCGTGGTGTTCTGATGCATGAACTCGGTGGTCCTCGCCCAATGCTCGAGCAGCATTCTCCACATGGTCGCGGGCTCGACCGCGAATCCACGTCGCGCGTCTGGGCGGATCAGCGAGAGCCCCGATTCGACATATTCGCGGTTGGGATCTTTGTTCCAAAACCCCGTATGTCCGCCGAGCCGGCCTTGGTCGTCGACATGACCGAGCGAGAGCAGCGAGCCGCTGGCCCACAGCGCCTCGATCTCCTCGGGCTGGTAGAAGGCGGCGTAGGAGTAGGTCTCGCCGTAGCAGGCACGCACGAGATCGACCAAGCGCTGACCATCCCCCGGCCCCAACCATCGGACGCCTGGTAGGCTCAGCTCCGGTAGGAGCACTGGTTGGCGCTCCGCGTGGAGCTCCGTGTTCGACAGCGAGTCGGCGATTCGTGGTGACGGTGACGTCATCGAGGATCGGCCGCTCGCTACGATAGCCGAGCGCCGAGCCTCGCCCAGTCGCAAAATGTCACCGTTCGGTCGTCACCCGAAGACCGTCCTTCGACAGACACCAGTGGCTCACCATCGCGCCTGGTCTTGGAGCCTGCTAAAACCCCCGCGCCCTCATGCGCCGCTTCCACGAGACCGTGTTCGGGATCTACTTCGACGACCTCGATCCCTTCGGCATCCTCCACAACGCCCGCTATCTGCTGCTCTTCGAGCGCGCGCTCGGAGCCTTCTGGATGGACGTCGGCTGGGGCGCGTTTCAGGACTCGGAGCGGCCCGAGCAATTCCATCTGGTCCGGCACAACTCGATCGACTACCTCGCACCCGTCCGTGGGGTCAGCAAGGTCCGCGTGCGCGTGGACGTCGAGAAGATCGGGCGGACCTCGCTGACCTTCGGCTTCCGCATGCTGCCGATGGACCGCGACCTCGACCATGCTCGGGGCTCGCGGACGGTCGTGCACGTGACCCCGGGCTCGCTCGAGGCTCGACCGTGGAGCGATGACTTTCGTGCGGCGATGAGCGTGTGGCTCGCCGATTGAGGCGGCACGCAGGGCCAGCCGCACGGCTTCGCTGCGCAGCGCCTTGCCGTGGTGACTCGCCACAATCGCCGCAACTTCGGGCTCGGCGAGCGCAAACGTGGGTTGGCCCATCGGCCGCTGTCGCAGCTCGCAACGCGTAGGCTCTGCGCGTGCCGATCGAGCCCGAGCCGATAGACTCGCGGCATGGCTCAGCTTCGGATCCTCATCGTCGCATCGTCGATGCTGCTCGGGTTGCTCGCCTGCGACCCCTACCCCGAGCCCAGCGATCTCGACCAGTGGGAGGTCGGCATCTCGCTCGATCGCTGGATCGATGGGCAGCTCGACAAGCCCGCGCGGTTCCTCGTCGGCACGGACTTCGAGGTCTCGCTGCTGCGCTGGCGCGACGACTCGGGCATGCTTCAGCCGATCAGCGCCGAGCTCGGCGAGTGCATCGCGCTCGACAGCAGCGGGTCGCTCGACCTGCAGGGACGCGAGGCCCTGATCAGCGCCGCAGGCCCAGGCTCGGTCGACATCTCAGCGCCGCCGCAGGTCTGCCCCGGCTACTCGGGTGAGGGCGAGGACTTGCTCCCAGATCGCTGGTCGGTCATCGGCGTCGCGGCCGATGATCCCGATCTCGTCGGCGAGTGGATCTCCTCGCTCGACGCCGCGGCGATCGGCTACGGCTCGCCCGGACCCGCGGGCGAGTTTCCCGACGACTTCGGCAGCACGCTCGGACCAGCGATGCTCGTCGAGGGTGGGATCGCCAGCCTCGAGCCCGTGCTGATGCGCGTCGAGGACGAAGGCAGGGTGGTCGAGGTTCGTGGCGGCCGCAAACGAATGGCCATCGACGTCCCCGCTCACTACCAAGCGCTGGTCCCGACCTACGAGGGTGATCCTGGGCTCGGAATCCTCGGCGACCTACCTGCGGGAGATACGATCGAGCCGAGCCTGCAGCTCGATGATCGCTCGCTTCCGCTGCCTTCGCTCGAGGGCGTAGCGATCGAGCAAATCACCTCGCTCGAGCTCGTCGCCGTCTACGAGCGCAGCGAGGATCCGGATCGCGAGTGGGGTCCGCCGGTGGGCATCGTCGCCATCACCCGCGATGCTCGAGGCCAGCGGGTGCTCGGCGCTCCGATCGAGTGGTCGCTGACGCGCGGTCGCTTGGCCCTCGACGAGGGCCAGTTCTACAGCAGTGACGAGCTGATCCTCGGCGACAGCTGCCGAGACAAGCCGCGACGCCTGCAGGCCCGCGCGGCCACGATCGAAGCGCGGATCGGCGATCTGGTCGAAACGGTCGATCTCGAGTGGATCGCGCGCTGGAGCGATGGTGATGCCGATCCCGACTCGCCACTCTGCGTCGGCTCGGCTTGCGACTGCTCGACCAGCGCGGAGCCAGGGCCCTCGACGCTCGCGGGGCTTGGCCTTTTGGTGCTTGGGCTCGGCCTTCGCCGACCTCGTCGCGCGGCTCAGACGTAAGGCCGCAAGGCCCGATCGACCGCCCCCACGTAGCTCGATCCGAACAGCAGCGCGTGAACCAAGAGCGGATAGAGCTGGTAGAGGTCGACCCGCGACTCCCACTCGGGCTCGAGCGGCCAGACCTCCGCGTAGGCAGCCAGCATGCGCGGCGAGGGCTGGCCGAACAACTTCAACATTGCGAGATCGATCTCGCGGGCGCCGACGTACACGGCCGGATCGATCAGCACGGCACCGCGCGCGTCGGCGATCAGGTTGCCCGCCCACAGATCGCCATGCAGCCGCGCGGGCTCGGGCTCACCGACCAGCGCATCGAGGCGCTCGCACAGGCGATCGAGGCGGCCACACAGCTTGGCGTCGATCGATCCGCGAGCGGCCAAGGCATGCACCAAGGGCACGATCCGCGCCTGCGAGAAGAGCTCCGCCCAGCTCGTCCACGCGCCGACGTTGCGCTGCCCGAGCGAGCCGATGAAGTTGTCATGGTCGAGCCCCCAGGCGAGGCCCTGCCCGCTGCGATGCAAGCTCGCCAGCCCTCGGCCCGCCCGCTCCAGCTGCGTGCTCGTGGCGGCCTGCGTGTCGATCCACTCGAGCACCAAGAAGCGCGCCTTGGCTCCGGCGGGATCGATCGCCAGCAGCTTCGGCACGCGCAGGTCGTCGCCGAACAGCCCCTCCCCCAGCCACGCGAGCCCGGCCGCCTCGGTCTCGAACATCCGCGCGGGCGCGGCCGCGTTGGCCTTGACGAACACCTCGCGGCGATCGTCCTCGCCAGCGGAGCGGCGACTCGGATCGAGGCGGACTCGGTAGGCGTCGTTGATCGACCCACCGCTGACCGGGCTCACGTCGCTGACCGCAGCGCCGAGGCAACTCTCGAGCCCCTCGCGCAGCCAGGCCTGCATGCTCAGAGCCCGTAGGTCCGCCGCACGTGCGCGAGCAGGCCCTCGCTCGCGCGCATGCAGATGTCGAACACCTCGGCGAAGCCCTGATCGCCGCCGTAGTAGGGATCGGGCACCTCGGCCTCGGATGGAGCGCTCGGATCGAATTCCCGGAACAGCCGGACCTTCTGCCGTGCCGGCTCGCCGCGAGCCATGCCGAATAGATCCGCACGATTGCGACGATCCATCGCGAGCAAGAGATCGAATCGCGAGAAGTCGGCAGGGACGACCTGCCGGGCGATGCTGCGCAGCTCGACGCCACGGCGCTTGGCCTCGGCCCGCGAGCGGCGATCGGCCGGCTCGCCCGCGTGCCAGGCACCGGTGCCCGCGCTGTCGATCGCGATCTGCCCCGAGAGCCCCGCCTGCTCGACCAAGTGGAAGAACACCCCCTCGGCCGTGGGCGAGCGGCAGATGTTCCCGAGGCAGACGAAGCAGACCGCGACCTTGGGCTCGGCC
>CBFGLP010000182.1:0-2653 GCA_965649595.1 uncultured Myxococcales bacterium
AGCTTCATCAAGCGCCAGCTCGACATCGACCCCGGCGAGGCGGCCGAGGGCCTGCTCGGGCGGGTGTTCTGGCTGCTCGACCAGATCGACAGCACGCTCGCCGTGCTGGTGTTCTTGAGCTTCTACCGGATCCCCTCGCTCGGCATGGCGCTGACCTTGCTGCTCGTGACCGTGCTCTTGCACCCGAGCGTGGCCGCGATCATGGTCGCGCTCGGGCTCAAGCGGAGGGTCGGATGAGCTCGTCCAACACGGTCCCGCTATTTGGCGGAGCCAGGCAGACGAGCTCGCGGGCGCTCCTCTTGATGACGCCACCGACGGTCGAGCGGCTCGATGGCCACCAGCGGGCCGAGTTCGATCGCGGCGTCGCCAAGGCGTTTCCGAGCTGCGCGGTGGTGACCACCGACGATCCACAGCCGCTGCGTCGCGAGCTGCGGGCCTTCGATCCCGACGTGATCATCGCCGCGGGTGGCGACGGCACCGTCAACCTCGCGTTGCAGGCCATGCGCGAGCAGGACTCGCTGGCCCTGCTGCCGCTCGGGACCGCCAACGACCTCGCCTGCTTCCTCGGCGTCCAGCGCAACCCGGCGTTCCTCGGCAGCTTCGTGTTCAGCACAGCCTGTCGAATCGACGTGCTGCGGGTCAACGGACAGCGCTTTTGCACGACCGGCGGGCTTGGGCTCCCGGCCGAGATCGCGGACCGGGTCAATCGCCTGCGCAACGACTGCAAGGCCGCGGGCAAGGACAAGTGGATCGAGTGCCTCGGCCCCGCGATCTATTCGGTGATCGGAGCCGAGTGCTGCTTGCGCTCACCGCCGCTTTACAGACTCTCGATTAGCTGGGAGGACCTCGCCGATGGGACCCAGCGACGCACCGAGGTTCAGTCGCACGGGCTGTTCGTGACCAATCAATCGACCTTCGCGCGCTCGCTTCAGGTCGTCCGCGACGCCGACAACGCCGACGGCGTGTTCGAGCTGTGCATCTTGCTCGTGCGAGGGCGGCTCGGCCTGCTCCGCTTGCTCGGAAAGTTGGTCCAGCAGCAGCCGCTGGCGACGGCGGACGTGAAGATCATTCGGACTCGCCGGGCGATGATCGAGGCAGATCGCGAGGTCCGATTTTATGGTGACGGTGAGGTGCTGGTGAAATCGAGCAGCTTCGCGCTGGAGATCGAGCCCTCGGCGCTGCGCTTGCTGAGTTGAGCCTCGACCTCAGCGAGGCGCTCGCGGAGGTGGCGGTGGACAGCCGGTGAAGCGCATCGTCTTCTTGGTCCGGGTGGCCACGACCTCCCGCGCGGGCGGGTCGGGGGGCACCCCCCCATCGGGGAGGATCTCAGTCGTCTCTTGAACGCCGAGCTCGACCTCGGGCAGCTCTGCGCGACTAAAGAAGCACGTCGACTCGTCGGAGTCCGGATGCAGCCTGACCGTCGCTGCCGAGGGCTCCACGGCCACCGGTGCTTGGACGACCGGTGCAGACGGCGGAGCGAATGACAGGGCCGCCGACTCACGCCGCCCGATCTCGTCGTCGAGCCATGCGCCCGGCTCGAGCGACTGCTTCCACAGCCGTCGGGCCACGGCTAGCAAGCAGAGCGCCGCGAGCGAGCTGGTGACGAGTACGACGATGCTGCTCATGATCACCACGGGCTCCTAGCCTAAAGGCACGATCTTGGGCCGCTTGGATTTTTTGCTCAGCTCGACGCGGCAGCGCCGGTTTGGCACCGTAATGTAGATCGACCTCCACTCTTCATTCGTGCTTTGACGAATCTGCAGCTTGGTCTTCCCGGGCGGGAGCTTCATGGTTCCGGTTGGCTCGAGCGTGACTGTCTTTCCCTTGACCTTGAGATAGAGAAAGACAAAGTCTCCGGCCACGAACTCGACCTCGACCCGCTCGGGACTAGCGGCGACCGGCTTCGGCTCGGCCGGCCCCTTTTCCACGCGGGGTTGCTCGGGCGGCTCGGTCGGCCGCTCGGCGACGACCGGGGCGACGACCGGGGCGGCGCTCGGCTCGGGTCGCTCGGATGGAATCGATGCCTTTGTCGGCTTGGTCGCCCATTCCGCCGCTGTGCCCCCAATCCCCTCCAGCTGGGGTTTCACGCTCGGGAGCAGCTCGCGGACACCCGACATTGCCCCGTGATGCGCAATCACCTCACCCGCTGTCTCGGCGAGCATCATGTTGATCGCGTACCCAATACCGAGCATACCAATAAAGATCCCGCCCGCCCCTACGAGCAGCGCCGCCAAGACTCGGCTGCGCCGCCGCTTCCGCGGGCCGGACCTTCTTTGTAGGTCTGCCGCCGTACCAGGGTTCACCGGCGCGAGCATCGTACGTCGAGACACCGACGTCTCGGACATCTGGGCCTCGGGCATGAGCTCCGTAAATGGTTGTACGACGTTGCCCGTCCGCGACCACTCCAGCCCAGTGCCCGTCGACCGCGCTTCCATCACCTTCTTGGCCTGGCACGCTCGAACCAGCTCGGCCAGCTCGAGGCTCGCGTTGCGATACCCGGGACAGAGCGCCAACGAGCGCAAGGCCGCGCGCGCGCTGCCCAGCCGCTCGTGCGGATTCGGCAGCAGCATGTTGTATCGCAAGAACTCGAGCTCGGGTGGGATCCGCCATGCCTGTGAGAGCGACGGCGTCTGACAGGCGAAGATCATCCCCA
>CBFGLP010000183.1:0-6747 GCA_965649595.1 uncultured Myxococcales bacterium
GGTGATGGCTCGCGCGGGTTGCTGCGCGGCCTCGAGGATCGCAACCGCGACGTCGCGGGCGACCACGATCGAGAACACGAGATCCTGGACCTCGCGGTTGCGATCGTCGAGGCCGCGCAGCAACCCGCGCGAGCCATCACCACCGAGCGCGGCCAGGCTCAAGATCGCGCCCAGCCGGATCGGCAGGTGATCGTGGGTCAGCGTGCCGACCAGCACCGGCACCGCCCGCACGTCGCCGAGCCGCGCGAGGCCCTCGGCGATCCAGCTGCGCACAGCCAGATCACCGTGCGAGAGCGCCGAGAGCAGCACCTGCGTGTCCCGCCGCTCGCACGCGGTAGCGAGCCCGCGGCTGGCCATCTCGCGGACGATCGGATCGCTGTCGTCGAGCAGCTCGACGAAGAACGAGATGCTCCCGCGGTCACCGACGTCGGCCATCGCCCGAGCGGCGCGCTGACGCAGATCCGGCGAGGGTCGGCCGTGATCGCTCTCGGGGATCGTCAGCAGGTTGCGCATCGGGGTGATCGCCCGATCGTCGCGCCGCTTGCCGCATAGCTCGGCCGCCCGCACGCGCAGGCCCCAGAACTTGCTCGCGAACGCCTGGCTCCACGCGTGCTGATCCTTGGGCAGCAGCTTGTCGATGCTCTCGATCGCCGCGATGTGGACGGCCGCGTGCTCGTCCTCGAGCAGCTCGATGAGCCGCTTGCGGACCAGATCGGCGTTGCCCTTGCGAGCACCCTCAGCCCCGAGCGCGCGCACGCTCGCCCGCGGCGAGCTCATCGCGACCAGGTACACGTCGGACCGGGCCCCCTCGGAGGCGGAGCCCCGACTCGGGTTGAACCGGGCGATCCGATCCTTGTTGCCGCCCTTGGTCTTGGTCAGCGCCTCGAAGGCCGCCTGCCCGACCTTGCCGTCCTGATCCGAGACCAGCTCGAGCAGCAGCTCGTCGGCCCACGTGTCGCCGAGGCGATCGAGCTCCTCGACCACCTTCGCGCGGATGTCCGAGTGGCGCGAGTGAGCGCCGCGCGTGAGGGGCGTCTGCGGCTGCTTGCTGTGCCACGCCCAGAGCGTGCGGAAGGCTTCGCCCCGGACCTTGGTCGCCTCGTCGTCGAGCGCGTCGCCGAGCAGGCGATCGGCCCGGAGCGCGAGCGTGGCGTCGCCTGCCCGCTTCCCCTGCCCGCCGAACTCGACCAGGATCTGCAGCGCGCGGACCCGGATGTCCTCGCTCGCGGCCCCGAGCGCGAGCTCGACGAGATCGAGCGCGCCCTCGTCCCCGCGATCGCTGGCGAGCGTCTGGAGGTTGTCGAACACCGCCGCGCGCACGGTCGCGTCGGGATCGTCGAGCAGCCACTGCAGGCGGCCGGCGAGGCGATCGTCGTCGGGCATCGCGAGGATGCCGATGAAGAGCGCATCGACGACGGCTCGGCGCACGCCCGCGTCGGCCTCGCGCGAGAGCTGCAGCAGCGCGCCGGTCGAGCGGCTGTCACCGAGCACCGCCAGGCTCTTGGCCCCGCGCAGCGCCGTGTCGGCGAACCGGCAGGCGAGCGCGGCGAACAGCGGCTCGAGCTCGGCCTCGCTCGGCTCACCGCCGGCCGGGACCAGCGCGGCGCCGAGCTTCGTCAGCTTGTCGATCTCGGTCTTGAACGTGCCCTCGAGCTTGCCGAGCAGGCGCGCACGGATCGCGACCGCGAGCAAGAACGCGGTCTCGCGGACCTCGGGGTGATCGGCATCGAGGCCATCCTCGAACAGATCGCGGCCGGTCGGATCCTCGGGCCCCTCGACGTTGCGGCGGCGCAGGTCGTAGAGCTCGAGCAGCGCCGCGATCCGAACGTCGGCGGGGCCTTGCTCGTAGGCGGTCCGCAGCGGCGCCCGCGAGCCCGCGGGCTCGAGCGCCCGCAAGGCCGCCAGCGCTGCCATCCGCACGTCCGCGTCGCCGTCACGTAGCTTCTCCGCGACCAAGCCCGGGACCAGCGGCGAGCCGGCGCGCAGGGCTGGGAGCTTCTGCACCGCGAGCTTGCGAACGTCGGCGTGCCGCGAGCCGAGGGCCGCGCGCACGGGCGCGAGCGGAGCGTCGGCCTCGATCGTCTCGAGCGCCGCGAACGCGGCCATCCGAACCAGCGTCGAGTCGTCGTTCAACGCCTCGCGCAGGCTCGGCCGGCTGCGCCGACGCGTGCCCCTCGTCCCGGACGGAAGCGCGAAGCCAGCCGCGATCGCCTCGGCTGCCAGCCGACGGGTCTCGGGCTTGCCGTCGCGGGTCAGCGCCCGATCCAGCAGCACGCGCGCCGAGTCCTCGGGCAGCTCGGCCAGCTTGGCGATCGCGGCTGCCCGGACCTCGTCCTTGCGCGCCTCGAGGTCGTCACCGAGCTTGGCGAAGTGCGAGACGACGCGATCGATCTCGTCGCTGGGTGAGCCCTCGGCGTCGAGCTTGATCAGGTTCAGCCGCCGCTTGCCGTCGACGATCAGCAGCGTGCCGCCCTTGGCGTCGTCCTTGGCCCGATAAGGCCGCAGCCACGCGGCCGCGTGCACGCGCAGGTTCTCGCCCAGCGACACGGTCTTGGGCTTGCGCCGGGTGTCGTGGATCCACGCTTTGACGTTGCCGTCGCGCCCGATCGAGAGCAGCCGCCGGGTCAGCTCGCGACCGGCCTCGTCGTGCAGCTGCAGCCCGAGCACGACGCCCACGACCGCGCCGACGTGGGCGTCGTCGTTCGAGCGGTTCTCCTCGTCGATCGCCCCCTCGAGGTAGGCGACCCGAATTGATCCGTCGCCACAGCCGACGATCACCCGACCATCGCCCGAGAAGGTCAGCGCCGAGATCCCGCCCTCGCCGAGCGGCATCTCGCGGACCTCGCCCTCGAGCGAGTCGAGCGAGAGCACGCGTACGACCCCATCGTCACCGCCGGTCGCGAGCTTGCCGGTTTGGCTGTCGAAGTCGACGGCCCGCAGCGCACGGCTGCTCACCTTGCGCTGGTGGACCAGCTCGAGCTTACCCTCGCCGAGCTTGTAGGCGCTCAGGTGCCCGCTCTCGTCGGCCACCGCGATCGTCGTGCCCTTTTCGTCGCTGGCGATCGCCGTGATCGACAGCCCGCTCCCGTGCGTATGCCGGAACAGCTGCTTGGGCGTGTCGGAGCCGAGGTCCCAGCCCCACAGCTCGCCCTTGTCACCGCCGGCCAGCAGGACATCACCCGCGGCAAAGTCGAGCGCCGCGATCGAGCCCTCAACCTCGAGCGATCCGATCGCGTCGAGCTTGCTGCGCGCGATCACGTGCACCTGCGAGTCGATCGCTACGTCGGTGTCGCGCTTGCCAGCGATCGCGATCAGCCGACCGGAGCGCGAGCCTGCGACCGCGTAGAGGTGCTCGAGATGTGGACCGTACTTCTGCGTGCTCATGTCGCCAGCCCCTGTTGCTGATTTGATGGAGGAACGTCGCCGCTCCTCCCCCGTGCCGGCGAAGCCGTCACAGGATCGCCACCTTCACGGCAGACTGGGATTGTTGCTCGCCGATCGAGATCGCCGGCGGCAGGTTGGTTGTCACGTCTGGGTGCGCGTGGCGGATCCGCGCGAGCGCGGCCACGCAGGCCTGCCACTCACCGCGGGCTTGCGAGTGCATGAACTCGTCGAGCACCGGGATCGCGATCGGGGCGAACTCCCGCTCCTCGATCGCGAGGTCGCGGATGACCTCGATCAAGCGCCGCTTGCTCTCGCTGGCCGAGAGCTGGCGGGTCGGCAGGCCCTCGATCGCCTCGCGCCGCTCGTTGCGGCCAGGCGGGAGCCCGAACAGCACCGTACGCAGGAACTGCCGCAGCGCCTCGCCGGACTCGAACGACTCACCCGCCTCGGGCGACGCAATACGCCCGGTGCCCGGCCCCTTCGCGGGCTTCCACGTGGCCGGGATCGAGAGCGGCCGGTGCTGCTCCCACAGCATCCGCACGGCGAAGGTCCGGACCTCGCGATCGGGGCTCTCCATCAGCCACGCCAGCCGGGCCGCGCCGCCGAGCTTACGATAGTGGCGACGGATCAGCGCCGACGCGACCTCGCGGCTGGCCTTGACCGGGCTCTCGGCCAGCGCGAACACCCGCGCCGGGATTAGCCAGTCCTCGGGCGCTCGCGGCTTGCCCTCGTGGTCCTCGCCGATCTCGAGCAGCACCTCGAGCCCGAGCTTGCGCGGCTCCTTTTGCTCGCTCGCGGCCAGCTCGTAGACGAGGTCGCGATCACCCCAGCGGACTAGCTCCTGGTGACCGATCGTCGCCGCGAAGCGACGCACGTCCGGCCGCGGATCCTCGAAGCTCTCGCGCAGGCGCCCCAGCGGATAGTCGACCGAGCTCAGGCGTGGCTCGATCACTCCGTAGAGGGGATCGTCCTTGGGCACGCCGACGCCCGGGTGATGGAAGAGCAGGTAGGTCTGGGCGAACTGCCGGATCGACTCCGCCTCGCCCTTGCCGAGCGCCATGCCGAACAGGCGATCGAGCCCGGCCTGGGTCGCGTCCGTCCCTTCGGGCCCCGCGAAGTCGGCCGGAGTGAAGTGCTCGAGCAGGTAGCGGCGAGCCCACTGCGAGAGCGTCGGGTCGGCCTGCCGCGCCATCCCGAGCAGCCAAGCCAGCCCGAGCTCGCGCGGCTTGATCAGGTTGGTCCGCCCGAGCAGGTCGAGCGCCATCGAGCGCAGGCCCATGTGCATGACCAGCCCTTGCAGCCACCGCGCGTCGAGGTCTCCGGGCTGGAGGAAGTCGCCGTCGTCGTAGCGGAGCCAGTTGGAGATGTCGTTCGAGAACTCCGGCTCGAGCAGCTTGGCCTTGATCCAGTCCATGCCGATCTCGCGGGCCTTGCGTTGGCCCAGCGAGTCGAGCGCCGAGCGGCGCTCCCAGTAGCCGACGGTCTTGGCCTCGACCACGTGCTTGAGCAGCTCGGTCGCGGGCTCGGTCTTGTGCTTGCGGAAGAACTGCTCGACCCACTGGCGCAGCTGCCAGTTGCCGGTCGACATGTGCAGGTAGAGCGGCGGCGTGATGTCGGCCGGCGTGAAGTGGGCCTCGATCTGCTTGCGCGCGAACGCGTCGCCGGAGGTGCCGATCAGGTGCACGAGCGACTCGAGCCCGATCTGCTTGGCGTCGAGCTTCTCGATCCGCGCGAGCGCGAACTTCTGGACCGCCTGATGCCCGCTGACGAGCAGCTCGATCAGCCGCGCGACCGGGATGTCCTTGGCGTGCGCGTTGGCGTAGTCGATCGCGTACTTGACCGCCTTCTCGCTCTGCGAGCCGAGCAGCGCGAGGACCATGTCGTGGAGCCCGAGCCCGGCCAGCTTCGACTGGTGGAACTCGGGGCTCTTCTCGAGCAGCTTGACCACGAACTCGTGGACCGCGGCCGAGGGCTTGCGACCGAGCCGACCGAGCCAGACCGGATCGACCTCGCGCAGCGTCTCGGGGAAGTCCTTCTCGAGCGAGCGGGTCGCGAACGCCAGCACGCCGTCGTTCTCGGAGTCCTCGATCAGGCGCAGCAGCGGCTCCGCGCTGAGCTTCCACGCGTCATCGAACGCCCGGCTGTCGAGCTGGTCCGGCGGCGCCGAGTACCAGCCGCCGCTGCGCTTGCCGACCAAGAGCTTGTGCGCCCAGATCTGCTGGATGATCCAGCAGCCGTAGGGCGCGAAGTCTCGCTCGTAGTGGCGGAGCACTTGGACGGCGAACTGCGGGTAGAGCTCGGGCACCGCCTGGCCGAGGTTGCGAAGGTACCTCCAGGCGCGGCGGCGCATGTACATCGCCGTCGCCGGGCTGACCTCGCCCCAGTTGTTGGGCTTGCGCAGGAACACGTCGAGCCGCCACGCGAGCACCCCGAACAGCTCGGCGTCGTGGCGTTGCTCGGCCAGCTTGTAGATCCGCTTGAACGCCTTCCACATGCCCCAGCCGGTCTTGGCCCGGCGGAAGATGTCGATCAGCGCCGCGCGATCGTCCTCGGTCCCGCGCTCGTACACCCGGATCAGCAAGTCGCCGAGGCGCAGGCGCGGCGGCGGGTTGGCAGCGCCGAGCAGCGACTCCCAAGCGTCGATCCGGATCGTCTTGACCTCCTCGGCGCTCTTGCCCCACAGCGCGTAGGGCTGCAGCGCGCCACGAAAGCGCTGCATGGTCCACGCGTCCTGGCTGAGCGGTCGCGCCTCGCTGTCCTCCCCATCCTCCGGTCGATCCTCCGGCGGGTCGGGGAGCTCGAGATAGCGAACGACGAGGTCCGCCAACTGCGGGTCGTGATCGTCGACCGCTCGGGTGATATCGGCGAACGTGACTTCCCGGCTCATGGGTGGACGCGAAGTGTTGATCAGCCGGCGCAGCGGCCGCAAGAACAAATCCAGCGGAGTGCACGAAACAGGGCCATTGAATGGCGTTTCCATGGAGGAACACGGCAGCGCAACCCGCTGCACACCGTGGTGCTTCGGGCACGGCCGCAGCGCACCTTCGGATCAGTCTGCTCGATTTCACGACTCACTGAACGGATGTCCGATCCCGATCCCCTCGCGTGCCTCCGTCCCGATCAACGCCAGAGCTTTCGGCGCTTCGTCGACAGCGTCCATTCGAACCCACATTTCGGCTTTCACGCGATCGTGGCGGAGGATCCACGCATTCTCGCGGACTTGCTCGCTCGGGCGGCGCGAGGGCTCTCAGAGGAGAGCGAGCCATCGAGCTTCGAGGACGGTCCGAGTCGCCGCTCCGCTGGCGAGGACGGTCCGAGTCGCCGCTCCGCTGGCGAGGACGGTCCAAAGAGCTTACAGGCGGC
>CBFGLP010000184.1:0-7851 GCA_965649595.1 uncultured Myxococcales bacterium
GCAGCGGCAGCGCCCACCAGATCAACCAGGGCCGACCGGTGTGGAAGGTCGGGAACTGCAAGGCACAGATGACGGCGAAGATCGTCATCGCCTCGGCCGAGCGGTTGACGGCCGTACGCCACTGCTGCCGGAACAGGAACAAGATCGCCGAGATCAGCGTGCCTGCGTGGCCGATGCCGACCCAGAACACGAAGTTGACGATTGCCCAGCCCCAGTCGACCGGGTTGTTCAAGCCCCAGACGCCGACGCCCTCCCACAGCAGCCAGGTGAGCGAGACACCGTAGATGCCGAGCATGAAGAGCGAGGGCAGGAAGGCCAGCCACCAGGCCAGACCAGGCTGCTCGATCGGCTTGGCCACCACCTCGGTGATGTCGTGAAAGCTCGGCGAGCCTTCGACGAGGAGCTTGCGCCCACGGACGGGGTCGAGGGGGTCGCGTTCTTTGATCGCCAGGGTGCCCATGGAGTTCACGCGAGCTTGGGGTTCGGGTTGCGCACGCGACCGAGGTAGCTGGTCCGCGGTACGGTGTTGAGGTCGGTCAGCAGGCCGTAGTTGCGCGGGCTCGGCTTGCGCTCGTGGTAGTGCTCTTTGCGGTCGGCGTACTTGAGCTTCGAGACCGCGCTGTCGGGATCGGTGAGGTCACCGAAGGTGATCGCCCGAGTCGGGCAGACCTGCTGGCAGGCCGTGATCACGTCGCCGTCGCGGACCTTGTCGCGTCCGTCGACCTTGGCCTCGATCTTGGCGTGCTGGATCCGCTGCACGCAGTAGGTGCACTTCTCGATCACGCCACGGAAGCGGACGGTCACGTCCGGGTTCTTGGCCATCTGCACGACCGGATCGAGCTTGTAGTTGAAGTTGAAGAAGTTGAACCGGCGCACCTTGTAGGGGCAGTTGTTCGCGCAGTAGCGCGTGCCGATGCAGCGGTTGTAGGCCATGTCGTTGAGGCCCTCGGGGCTGTGGGCCGTGGCCGCGACCGGGCACACGCTCTCGCAAGGCGCGGTCTCGCAGTGCATGCAGGTCAGCGGCATGACGACCGCCTCGGGGTTCTCCTCGGCGCCCGTATAGTAGCGGTCGATGCGAATCCAGTGCATCTCGCGGCCGTTGGCGACCTGGCTCTTGCCGACCACCGGGATGTTGTTCTCGGCCTGGCAGGCGACCACGCACGCGTTGCACGACACGCACAGGTTGAGGTCGATCGCCATGCCCCACTGGTGGGGGCCGACCATGACCGGGACCGAGAGGTTCGGATCGGTGGCCGGGTCGTAGCGCGACCACGGCGACTTCAGCCGATCGGGCGGCATCAGGTCGCCCTTCGAGGCGAACTCGGGATCCTTCTTGAAGCCCTCGACCGTGGTCTCGCGGTAGATCGGGCGCGACTCGTAGTTGATGCCGATCGGCGTGCCTTCCTTGCCGTCGGGATCCTGCGAGCCGTAGTCCTGCGTGGACACCAGCAGGTACTTGCCCGAGCCGCGGCTGACCTCGCCGCGCGCGAACCAGCCAGCCTCGTCGCGGCGGAGCACGCCGACGTCGAAGCCCGCGCCTTCAGCCACGCTGCCGAGGCCCTTGCGGCCGTAGCCGAGCACCAGCGAGACCGTGCGGTCGTGCTGACCGGGCGCGATCCAGGCCGGGATCTCGATCCGGGCGTCGCCGACCTTGATCGAGAGGTTCTGCCCGTCCTCGACGCCGAGCTCCGCGGCCATGCGCGCGCTGATGTAGGCGCCGTTGTCCCACGCGAGCTTGGAGATCGGGTGGGGCAGCTCCTGCATCCAGCCGTTGTTGGCGAACCGGCCGTCGTAGAGCTTGGGATCGAGGTGGAAGTCGATCTCGTAGGGGCCGTCCTCGTTGACCTGACGACCGACCATCAGATCCGCGAACGGCGTCCAGTTGTTGGGCACCAGCGCGACCGGGCTGCGCGGGATGCCGGTGACGAGGCCGTCGTGCAGCCAGCGACGCCAGACCTTGTCGGACAGCGACTGGGTCTTGGCGGTCGCAACCGCGATCTCGTTCTTCCAGTAGTCCTTGATGATCGTCGCGCCCGGGACCTCGACCGACGAGAGCGCCCAGCCCTGCCCTTCGGGCTTGGGCAAGAGCATCGTGAGGATCTCGATCGCGCTGCGGGTGTCGTGCAGCGGGGCGATCAGCGGCTGCTGGATCGAGGTCGTGGCGTCGAAGGCCTCGAGGTCACCCCAGCTCTCGAGGAAGTGCGAGAGCGGGAGGTGCCAGTGCGCGAGCCGGCCGGTCTCGTTGTTGTAGAGGCCGGCGTGGACGAGCAGCTTCGCCTTGGCCAGCTTCGCCGGCATCGCGAGGATGCCCGGGGCGTCGTAGGCCGGGTTGGTGTCGAGGCAGACGACGTGGGTGATCGAGCCCTTGTCGAGGCCCTCGGCCAGCGCGGCGAGGCTCACGTAGGGCACGTGATCGAGCCGATGCACGAAGCGCAGCGAGCCTGGCGGCTTGAGCGTCGACGCGAGGATCATCGAGTTGATCAGGTACGCGAGGCCGTGGGCCAGCGGCGGCTGACGCTCGCCGACGATCACGACCGCGCGCTCGGACTTGGGCCGCTGATCGCCTTCGACCTGCGCTTCTTGGGCCTTGGCGATCGCCTGCGCAGCCAGGTCGGCCGCGACCGCGACCGCGAAGCGCTGGGTCCGGTCATCGAACTGACCGCGGGTCTTGATCACCGAGGCGAACGACTCGGCTCCGACCGGCAGCCGGGCGCCGTGCTTCTCGATCAGCTCGATCGCGACCAGGCAGAGGAAGTCGATGCAGTCCTGCGCCGGCAAGCGCAGCCGCTCGTCCGCCTGCGCGCCCGTGCTGGTCAGGTGCGGCTCGACGACGTAGAGCCGGCTGAGGTTGCCGCCCTCGGCGGGCTTCGAGATCTGGCGCCCGAGCGAGTACTCGCGGGCCAGCCGGACGTGGTCCTGGTCGGTGACCAGGAAGTCGGAGTCGACCGCCAGGATGACCTTGGCGCCGTCGACGTTGTAGACGTGACGGGCGCCCTCCCCCGCCACCATCTCGGCCGCCCGGATCGAGTTGATCGGGTAGCTCGGGTCGCTGAGCACGACCTTGGCCTGCGGGTAGAGCTGGACGAAGCGCTGCTGAAGCGCACGGAAGGTCGGCGAGAGGCTGCCGGGCACGACCAGCGCGAGGCCCTGGCCACCCGCGGCGTGCAGCTTCTCGAGCTTGGGCAGCAGGTGACCCCACGCGTCTTCCCACGTGGTCTCGATCTGCTCGTCCCAGTTGATGCTGACCGCCGCGATCTCGCGGCCGTCGTCGGCCTTGGCCAGCTCCCACACGCCGCGCTCCTCGATCGCCTGGGCGCAGCGGGCCTTGGCCTCGTTGGCGGCGTCGATCGAGCGGGTCGCGTCGAGCTCGCGCTGGCCGAGCACCTGACAGAGGTGCTCGGTCGTCGCGGCCTTGGCCTCGTTGACCTGACCCGCCGGCGCGAAGGTGTGCGCGCTGACGGTCGACGACATCACCCGGCGCGAGCGCTCGGGATCGTACATGGTCAGGATCTCGGCCTGCGCCCACACGTCGGTCGCACCGAGCGAGCCGGAGTGCAGCGGGTTGCCCTCGATCTTGGTCGGGCGCCCGTCGTGCGACTCGACGAGCAGGCCCTGCACGGTCGGACCGACCTGATAGGCGGTCGCGTAGTAGACCGGCACGCCCGGGATCAGATCCTCGGGGCGCTTGGCGAAGGGCATGATGTTCTCGACCGGCTTGCGCACGCAGCCGACCGAGCTCAGCCCCGCCAACGCCGTCGAGGCGCCGAGCAGGCCCATGAACTTGCGACGCGAGGGGCCAGGCTCGACGACGAGCTCGTCGGCACCGGGCTTGAACTCGGCGGAGTCACCCGCGGATCCGAGCACGTTGAGCTGAACCTTGGAAGAGGTCCGCCGGCTCGGCTGGATGCTGCGCCAGTAGGTCTTGAGAGTCTCGTTGGGCTTGGACATGGCTACGTCGACCTCAACGGTGGCAACCGGAGCAGTGGACCGGCGGCGAGACTTGGCGCTTGCGCTCGGGGTCCTTGGTGTAGTCGTACTGAGCCTTCTCGGGCTGGTTGTCCCAGTTCATGTTGGTGACCTGGTCGAGCGGGCGCAGGTTCGGGCCCGGGTCGCGGTGACAGTCGAGGCACCACCCCATCGAGAGCGGCTGCGCCATCTCGACCACGACCATGCTGTCGATCCGACCGTGGCAGGTCGCACAGCCGACGCCGGCGGCGACGTGCGGCCGGTGATCGAAGTACGCGTAGTCCGGGAGCTGGTGCACTCGAACCCACGGGATCGACTCACCGGTCTCGTAGCTGGACCGGACCAGCGCCAGCCGCTCGCTCTCCGTCTTGACCTGCGAGTGACAGTTCATGCAGGTCGCGGTGGGCGGGATCGCGGCGACGGGCGAGCGCTCGACCGTGTTGTGGCAGTACCGACAGTCCATGCCCATGTCGCCAGCGTGCAGCGCGTGGCTGAAGGGCACGGGCTGGTGCGGCCGGTACCCTACGTCGGTGTAGAGCGGCGACCACCAGTACCAGATCGCGAAGATGAGGAAGGCCCCGAGCAAGGGCGCGAGCACGCCGATGGCGAGGGGGATCTTGTTTGTCCAGCGAGGAAAGATGGCCGGCACGACAGTTCACCTCTCGGTCAGAGTCATGCGAGCGGTGCCGAAGCACGCGCCCACGACCGGACCCGGACGTTGGGATTCGGACAGGTCGATCCAAAAGACCGACTCGGATGGTTCGCCCTCTCGGCTCCGGAGGACCCGGGAGAGGCGAGAAAGATCTCCGCACGCACGCCCTTCGGCGACCGAGTCGGGCGCTCGTGAGCAGTGGGCATCGTAAAAACGCTGAAATTCGCGCTCAAACGGACCTCTCCGGGCGCGGAAACTATCAGTCGGCCGACCTGGTGGCAACCACTCGGCGCGCAGCGAGATCGAGAGAAATTCCCGGTCCCGAGCGTCGAGGTTCGAGCCGCTCGAGCGCTGCAATACATGCGTTCGGGAGTCGAGCCGAGGCACCGAAGGCGAGACCGCGAATAGGCCGCGCGCTCACTCGCCTGCAGGCGTCCGCTCACAGACGCCGCGGTCACTTCCCGCCCTCCTGCCAGCGCACGGAGAAGGTCTTGATGTAGTCGGCGAGCGCCGAGAGGTCGTCCTCGTTCATGCCTTTCCACGGCGGCATGCCGCGATCGGGCACACCTTCGCGGATGCGCTCGACCAGCTGCTCGTGGGTCGGTAACGAGCCGACCGACACGAACGAGAACTCGGCCTTGCGAAAGTCGCGGGGCGGGAACTTCAGGTTCCTAGCAGCGGGACCCATGCCGGAGCCGTCGTCACCGTGGCATGACGCACAGTACTTCCGGTAGAGATCCTTTCCGTGCTCGAGCGTCTCGGGCTGCACGGTCCGGCCACCGAGCGTCATCGGCTCGGTGAACTGCTTGGCCTGCGGCTCGCAGCCGATCAGCGTCGGCACGAGCACGAGCAGACAGAGCACGAGAGCGTTGGTCCTCATTCACCTTCCTCCAATCGGATCACCCGCAGGGTCCGGTGAAAGAGCTCGGCCAGCCCCTCGTCGTCGATCGAGTAGTAGCCACGGATGTTCCCCCAGCGATCGACCAGCGCCAGCTTGGTCGAGTGGGCGATGTCGAACACGCCCGGCTCTACCTCTTCTCGCTCGCCGACCGCGAGCTTGAACCCGCCGACCACGAACGACTCGATCTCGGCCTTGGACCCGGTCACGAAGCGCCAGTTGTCGAGGTCGGCCCCGAGCTGGTCCGCGTAGCTCGCGAGGACCTCGGGCGTGTCGTGCTCGGGGTCGACGCTGACCGAGACCAGCTCGACGTGCTCGCCGAGCTTGGCCGCGTCGATCTGCTCTTGGAAGAGCAGCATCGCGCGACTGACCGCCGGGCAGGTGCTCGAGCAGCGGGTGAACACGAACCCGACCACCCAGGTCTTGTCCTCCTCGAGCAGGTCTTCGCGGGTAAAAGCGTCGCCGCGCTGATCGACGAGCGAGAAGGCCGGGACCTCGCCAATGATCTCCGGTGGCGGCGGCCTCCGAATGAGGAAGGGCCGCATCACCGTGATCATCGTGATCAGGAAGATCGCCCCGATCAGCCAGATGTGCTTGCGCAGGAACTGGATCCAGGGTGCAGGTTGCCCCCAGGGCTGGTCCTGCCCGACTTGGTCCTGAACGGGAGCGCCGCTGCTCATGCCCGACCTCCTTGCGCCCGCCGCTGCACGACCCACACCGCCAACGCGATCGAGGCCAGCGCGAAGCCGACCAACACCGCCAGCGAGAGCCCGAGCGAGGCTTGCCCGATCGGCGCCTGCCCGCCGTACATCGAGTGGCGGATGCCGTCGACCAGGTAGGTCATCGGGTTCGCCTGCATGAGCGGCCCGACCCACGCGAGCGCGCTCTGGGCCGGGAACATCGCCCCCGACACGATCCACAGCGGCAGCAGGATGATCGACAGGATCCCGTGATAGCCCGCGGTCGAGTCGACCAGCCACGCCAGCGCGAAGTTGATCGCCGTGAGCCCCACGCAGCCGAGCACCAGCACGGCGAGCAGCGCTGGCCAGGCGACCTCGGCCAGCGAGAGGCCAGCCAGCGGCGCGGCGAGCAGGCACAGACAGGACTGGACCAGCGCCATCGTGGTCACGCCGGCCGTCTTGCCGAGCACCAAGGCCGCACGCGAGCCCGGCACGACCATCACCTGCTGCAAGAAGCCTTGCTGGCGATCTTCGATCACCGACATCGTTGCGAACACGGCCGTGAACAGCACGACCATCGCGAGCACGCCGGGGAAGAAGTACTCGAGGTAGCTCAGGCCGCCGGCGTTCGTGAGCGTGAACGCGCCCGCCATGCCCGAGCCGATCAGGCCCCAGAACAACAGCGGCTGCACGACCACCCCCAGCCAGCGCGAGCGCTCGCGCAGCAGGTGGATCATGTCGCGCTTCCACAGCACGCCGATCAGCGCGAGATCGGCTGCCAGCGCCGAGCTGGAGCTGGGAGCCACGGTCAACTCGGGCGCCTCGCTGGGGAGCTCTGCCGTCCGAGTGTTCACGCAGCCACCTCCTCGCCCTGCTCGCGCAACAGCGAGCGCCCCGCGAGGTGCAAGAACACCTCCGCGAGCGTCGGCCGCTGCACGGTCACGGCGTCGATCCGTCCACGAGCGAAGCTCTCGACGATCTTCACGATCAGCTCGTGACCCCGCGGATGCGCGATGACCAGCTCGTCGCCGTCGAGCTCGGGCGAGAGGCCCAGGCGCTCGCGCAGCTCGACCGCGAGTGCAGCCGCGTCGCTCGCCCGCACACGCACGACGTCCTCGGCCAGCCGCGCGATCAAGTTGGCGGGCGTGTCGACGGCGATCGTCTCGCCTCGATCGAGCACGACCAGCCGATCGCAGCGCGCGGCCTCGTCGGGCCGATGCGTGGCGACCAGCACCGACATCCCGGTCCGCTCGCGCAGGCGCTGGAGGTGGTCCCAGAGGCGCCGGAACGACAATTCGTCGAGCCCGGTCGAGGGCTCGTCGAGCAGCAACAAGCTGGGCTCGTGGGCGACCGCCCGGACCACGTCGACGCGGCGCCGAAGCCCGCCAGACAGGTTCTTGATCGGCTCGTCCGCCCGCTCGACCAGCCCGGCCAGCTCGAGCTGCTCGTGCGCCCGCTCGGCCGCAGCCTTGCCGCGCAGCCCGTGCATGCCGAGCGTGAGCAGCAGGTTCTCCCGCGCGCTCAGCTTGCGATCGACGCTCGGCTGCTGGAACACCACGCCGAGCCGGGCACGGAACTCGCGGTCGGGACCAGCGAGCTCGCGTCCTTCGAACGCGATCGAGCCCTCGCGCCGCGGGAGCAGCCCGGCGATCAAC
>CBFGLP010000185.1:0-2890 GCA_965649595.1 uncultured Myxococcales bacterium
TCGCCGAGCTCGGTCGTGCAGACCGGCGTGAAGTCCTTGGGGTGCGAGAACAGGACGCCCCACGAGTCGCCGAGCCACTCGTGGAAGCGGATCGTGCCCTCGGTGGTGTCGGCGGTGAAGTCGGGTGCAGTGTCTCCGAGACGGATGGCCATGATGCGTTGGTCCTTTCAGCCGCTAGCGCCGCGAGCATATACTGGTCCCCCCACAGTCGCAGCGGCGGCCCAAGTTCGGCCTCGTAACGAAAATCTCGCGAATTTGCCCCTTCGGCCTGGGGACTCGCTCGGCAGCTCGTGCCCCGACCAAGACGGCTACGCCGAGCTGATCGTCGACGAGCTGTGCCCGAGCACCTGGTACAGCTACGTCTACTTCGTCGGAGATCCGCAGGCCCTCAGCGCATGTCGAGATCGTGAGCGGGGCTACGCGAGCGCCTGGCAATCGTACTGAAGCATCGATCGCCCCTGGGCGCGACCGGGGTCGATTGGCTAGGCTTGCGGACATGCGTTCGCCTACCCTGCTGCCCCTCGCGCTGATCCTCGTGCTCGCGTGCAACGAAAACCCCTCGGATGGTGAGAGCGAGACCGGCGAGACGAGCCCCGAGCCGACCACGGACGAGGACCCGAACGACACGGGCGAGTGCACCCCGGCAGGCGTCTACGAGGATTGCCTCCAAGGTGGTGTCGACGTCTGTGGCGCCTCGGGCCAGCCCACCTTGTGCGTGTCCGACAACCTCGAGAACCCGAGCATCGGCGTGTGTGCGCGCCGCTGCGACGACGTCTGCGACTGCTGGGCGGCCCCTGCAACCGGCGACGCCGAGGTCGCCTGCGTGCCGCTGGTCGATGGCGATCCCAAGCAGACCTGCGTGCTGGACTGCTCGGGCGGCCAGACCTGCCCCGACGGGATGGCGTGCGTGGATCCCTTGCAGATCTGCGTGTGGTCCGCTGGCGGCTGAAGCGACGCTCCCGAGACCATCGCGCAGGTGCGCGACAATATTTTTTGCGTCCGCCCCAGACCGGCCGCGTCATCTAGCCATGCAACCCAAGACCAGCGCCGTTTCGTTCCCGACCCTCATGCGTCCGCACATCGCCCTCGCGGTCGCCGACATCGAGCGCGCCGTGGCGTTCTATCGGCGGCTGTTCGGGCAGGAGCCGACCAAGCTGCGAGCCGACTACGCCAAGTTCGAGGTGTTCGAGCCACCGCTCAACCTGAGCCTCAACCTCAGCTCGGACGTCCAGCCGCAGCGCTCCCCCGCCCACTTCGGGATCCAGGTCAAGTCGACCGCCGACGTGCTCGCCCAGCGCGAGCGAATGACGGCTGCGGGATTTGGGGCCAGGGACGAGGAGGCCGTGACCTGCTGCTACGCGGTCCAGGACAAGGTGTGGTTCGACGATCCCGACGGCCACCACTGGGAGGTCTTCGTCGTCACCCAGCCCGACACCGCGGTGCACAGCGCCCCGGCCCAGGGCGTGAGCGAGGTCGGCCCCAGCGCAGCGTCGGCGTGCTGCGCACCGAGCTGCTGCCGGTGAGCGCACGACGTCCCCCTGCCGCTGCGGCATCCTGAGGGAGAGGGAGAGGAGCATGAGCGAGGCGACCCCGAGCGCGACGACGTCCGCGACCGACGAGCTGTGGCATCGGCTCGCCCACGGGCTGCGTCGCTTCCTGCAGTCCCAACTCGGAGATCCCGAGCTGGCCGAGGATGTCCTGCAAGAGGTGTTCCTCACCCTTCACACACACCGCGAGCGGCTGCCGGAGATCGAGCGGATCGACGCCTGGCTGTTTCGCGTCGCTCGCAACGCCGCGATCGATCAGCTCCGCCGTCGCCGCCCGATCCACGCGCTCGACGAGGCTGGCCCGCTGGTCGACACGGCGGTCGAGGCCCCAGACGGATCCATGGATGGGCCAGATCCGGCGCGAATGATCGGCGCGTGGCTGGGCTCCCGCATTCAGAGCCTTCCACCACGCTACCGCGAGGTGCTCGAGCTGACCGAGCTAGGTGGGCTCTCGCAGCGAGCCGTCGCCGCGCAGCTCGGGATGAGCCACTCGACCGTCAAGTCGCGGGTCCAGCGAGGCCGCGACCTGCTCCACGCGGATCTGCTGCGCTGCTGCGAGGTCGAGCTCGATGCGAGGCGACACGTCACCGGTTTTCGGCCCCGCCGAGACCCTTGCGAGTGTGGCCCCGCGAAACCCTGCGCCGCGGCGAGGCCAGTCGACGACGCCGGACAAGCCGACGACGCCGACTAGATCACCGCCCTGCCGCTTCGCTCGGGAACCAGTGCCGGGTCCGGTTCGCGAAGCGAACGAGCGAGAGCATCACCGGGACCTCGATCAACACCCCGACCACGGTGGCCAAGGCCGCGCCCGAGCCGAGCCCGAACAGGCTGATCGCCACCGCGACCGCCAGCTCGAAGAAGTTCGACGTGCCGATCATCGCAGCCGGAGCAGCGACCTCGAAGGGCAGCTTCAGCACCCGCGCGAGCGCATAGCCGAGCGCGAAGATCCCGTAGCTCTGGATCAGCAAAGGCACCGCGATCAGAGCGACCCTCAAGGGTTGATCGACGATCGTCTCTGCCTGAAACGCGAACAACAGGACGACCGTGAGCAGCAGACCGAGGATCGAGGTCGGCTTGAGCCGGCTCGACAGCGCCTCGATCCGCTGGGCCATGCGTCCAGCGTCGCCGCCGCTCGAGCGCAGGTACGCGCGCCGCGTGAGCACGCCAGCGGCGAGCGGCACGACGACGAAGATCAACACCGAGGCGAGCAGCGTCGACCACGGCACCTCGAGCTCGGTGACGCCCAGCAGCAGCCCCGCGATCGGAGCGAACGCGAACACCATCACGAGATCGTTGACCGAGACCTGCACGAGCGTGTAGTTGGCATCACCCGAGGTCAGGTG
>CBFGLP010000186.1:0-2998 GCA_965649595.1 uncultured Myxococcales bacterium
CGCGTCGCCGCCTAGCGCAGTCGAAGTTGCTGCGCCGGCTTTCCAGGTGGAGGGACCTACAACCAGGATGGACGCGGCAGTGTCACGACGTGGGTCGCTCCCGATCACGATCTGTCCGAAGACATGCTCGCAGCGATCAACGAGACTCAAGCCGCAGTGGCCGACAAACTGGCCAACGCTCTGGGCGGTATGGGTCCGCAGGAGACGAAGTGCTCTCAGTTTGGCAAGGGAGTGCTCAAGGCCGTCAAGTATGCTTGGTATGGGCTCTGCGGAGGTCTAACGGCGGCGTGCTGCACGACCGTGACGCCTGGTTGCATCCTCTGCGCGGGTGCTGCCCAAGCGGCTGCGGGAATCGGGGGGGATATCTTTGACTCGCACTGCGATTGAACGCACGAGCGACCGTCGTCTCGTCACCGCGAAGCGGGTGCGGACGAGCGTCGGACTCCTCGTGGGCGTGGGAGTGGTCGTCGTCGCCCTACTCGAGATCCCTTGGTGGATCGCTGGCTTGATCGCCGTCGTGTGGGCTGGATTGTTGGTTGTGATCGGGCGCCGAATCCTTCGTGGGCTCGGTCAGCCGATCTAAACCAAGCTCGATGCAGTCGACCTGCTTGGATGTGGTGTCTGGCTCGGGCCCTCAGCCCTCCCCGCCAAACACCCCCAACCCACGCAGCAACCAAGCCGCGTCGATCGTCTCGAGCACCGCCGGATCGGTCGGGCGCCCGGTCTGGGCCAGCAGCCCGCGATCTCGCGCCATAGCCATCATCGCCCCGTCGACGTAGCCGGACAGCCGCGCCCCCAGCAGCATGCACGAGCGGTGGATCACCCGCTCGAGCTTGGCCGGCCCGCTCCCCCAGTGCTCCAATTCCCGCGCGAGCGCCCGGCGAAGATCACCGTCGAGCTTGCTCGCCATCACGCCCCGAGCCGCGAGCGCGTCGGCGAGGTTTTGTGCGGTCTCGGTCTTTGGAATGTGGCGAGGCTTGGCGAGGCTCGACAATGCGTCGATGAAGTCGGGCAATGCGATTGGGTGATCGTCGAGCAATAGCCCGAGGCCGGTCGCCAAGGCGATTGCGGCGTAGGCCAGCCGATAGCTGCGCTCGGCCTCGGGGATGCTGACGAATTCGTCGCTGACGACCAGGGTCGGCCGGTCGAGGTTGCGCAGGCCGACGCCCCCGGGAACGCGGTCCTCGGTGGCCAGAATCACGAATTCGAGGCCGAGCTTGCTGCGCCAGGGGGCGCTGATCCGGGTGGCCAGCTGCACTGCCGTGCGCTCGGTCGCCTTGCTCGGCTGGCGTGCGCTGCCGAGCGGCTCTCGCAGGCCCGCGAGGGTCGGGCGGAGCTGGAGCAGCACCTCGCGCAGGGCTCCGCGCCACTCGAGCGGGACCCAGTCCTCGCGTTCGAGCGGGCGCTCGGGCAGATCGGTCGCGGGCAAGCGGGTGGTGAGCACGGGGACCGGGCCGCCGGGGGCCATGAACGCGGCGAGCTGGTAGAGGTGGCGGGCGAGGTCCATGCGCCGGAAGGCCTCGTTGAGGCGGGCGAGGCCGAGGGCCAAGCCGGCGCCGAGCGGCTGGCCGGCTGCCCAGGCGCTCAGCTCGTCGAGCAGCTCTTCGGTGCCACCGCACAGGGCCGCAGAGGCGGCGAGCACGGCGTCGAGGCGCGGGAGCGGGCCGTCGAAGGCGATCAGGTCGAGCATCCGGGCGGTGCTCGGCCACAAGATCCGCTGGCGGACCTGCTTGTCGTGGCGGTCGCCGATCGAGCGGGCCAAGGTCCGTTTTCCCCGCGCGAATGCTTCGGTCAGGGCGGCGTGGACGAGCGCCTCGTGCTCGTCACCGGCGATCGATCGCAGCTCGATCGCGAGGTCGAGCACGCGCTCCCAGTCACCTTGATGGAAGGCGAGCGGGAGCAGGACCGCGCGGGCCTCGGTGCTCTCGATCGAGACGGCGCGGGCACGCTCGAGCAGGCGGCGGGCAGCAGCGATCGACTCGCGGGCGTCGACGCCGTGATCGAGGTGGACCTGTGCGGCGCGGGTGAGCCAGTGGGCCTGCTCGCGGGTCTCGATCGTGAGGTTGGCGAGCTGCTCGAGCGCGCGGGAGAGGGCGGTCCAGTCCTCGGCCTGCTCGAGCAGCTCGGCGTAGAGCTTGGTGAGGGCTTGATCCGAGGGCTTGTCGAGCAAGGCGGCGCGGCAGGTGGCGCGGGCGTCTTGCAGGTTGCCGGTGGCTCGCTGAGCGCGGGCGAGCTCGAGCGCGACGTCGGTGGCGCGGTCGGGCCAGTGGCGACGGCACAGCTCGAGCCGCTCCTCGAGCAGGGGGATCCGATCATGGGTCCGGCCGGCGCCCTCGAGCAGGCCGTCGAGCAAGCTGAGCGCCTGCAAGCGCAGCTCGACGGGGGCCTCGCCGGCGAGCAGCTGACGGAGCACGCCCTGGGCCTGCTCGCGCCGCTCGAGCCTCAGCGCGGCCTCGGCCAAGCGCAGGGTGAGCAAGGGCGGCCGCTGGCGCGGGGCGAGCAGGCTGAGCTCGTCGCAGATCGTCGCGTCGACCTCGCGCTCGTCGGAGGCGCCGGCGATCTCGCCGAGCAGGGCGGTCGCGGGCATGTGCGTGGGCGAGCGGTCGAGGGCCCGACGCACGATCGCGACGGCGAGCTTGGGGTCGCGCAGGCCCGACCAGGCGAAGCGGGCGGCAGAGGTGAGCAGCTCGGCGGCCTCGTCGGCGTTGCCCGAGCGGGAGGCGAGCTCCTCGTAGAGCGTGACGATCCGACCGTAGTCGCCCGAGGCCGCGAACACGTCGCGCAGGCAGGCGAGCGCGGCCTCGCGTTGGCGGGGCTGGTTGCTGGCGAGCAGCTCGTGGGCGAGCTCGACCTGGGTGGCGGTGAGCTGCTCGAGCTCGTCGCGCTCGCCGAGCGCTCGGGTGGTGTCGCGGATGCGCCCGAGCAGGGCGAGGCGCTCGAGCAGATCGTCCAGATCGATCAAGGCGAGTTCGATCTCCGCAAGCGTCGCAAGGCCCTC
>CBFGLP010000187.1:0-2714 GCA_965649595.1 uncultured Myxococcales bacterium
AACTCGAGCGCGGCGAGGGTCAGCGGATCGAGGGTCTCGAACACAACGCGGTTGAGACCGACGCCGAAGTCCGGCTGGTTGACCCGCTCACCCGGCGCGGTGAACAGCACCGCCATGACCTTGTCCGTGAGGTGGCGATCGGCGTCGTCGGTCAGCGCGACGCTGCCTTGTCGGCCGAAGCGAAAGGGTTGGTAGAGGAAGCGTGAGTCCATGACACGGTGCCGAGGTGACGCCTGCGGGCGGGCTCAGATGATCGGCGCGACGATCGGAGGCGCGCCGGGGAAGGTCACGAGGGTCGAGAGCGCGAGCTGATGGCAGGCAGCCCCGAGCCGCTGGGCCTTGCTCGCTGGTGCCGAGTCGAGATCGCTGAACACCGCTACGAATTCGCTGATCGCCGCAGCGGTCGCGACCGGCGCTGCGGCCACGCCCGGACCGAAGCTCTGCGCCGTGATGTAGGCCGCGAGCGCGCTGCCGAGCTGGCTGCCGGCGCCCTGAGCCGAGCGAGCCGCGAGCGCGCCGGTGGCTTGGCCGACCAGCTGGCCCTTGCGAGCCGCCGCCGTGCTGCACGGGACCCCGTTGGCCACCGCGAGCGCGAACCACTCGCTAACGCAGCTCGCAAACGCGTCCGCCGAGGCGCTGACCGAGGCCGGAAAGCTGCCGCCATCGCGGGTCAACCAGCGCTGCTCGAGCGCGCTGGCGAGGCTGGCTGGGGTCAGTGGCATGATCGTGCTTCGCTCCTCACTTGGTCTTGCTGACGCTCGACAGGTGACTGCTCGCTTGCATTGGCTGAGTAGGGGGACCCGATGGACCCACGCCGGTCGGGTGGGTGTGCTGGTTGAAGAACTGCAAGAACGCGTCACCGAGCACCAGCGACTCGCTCGCGTCGCTGCCGAGCTTGATCGTGTCGGCCTCGACCAGCACCTCGCCGGCGTCGTCGAGCGTGATCCGAGCCTTGCCTTGCGCCGTGGCGATCACGATCGTCCCGCCATCGTCGTCGATGTGGACGAGGTGGCCGGCCTTGGTCTTGATGACCAGCTGGCCCGGCTTGGCCTCGCTCGGTAGCTCGGCGCCGCTCTCCTGGGCGAGGTCGTCCTGCTGGCCGCCGCTGCTCGGCGCGCCCCAAAAGCAGCCCGTCCAGATCGGGCGGCTCGGGTCGCCGGCCGCGAACTCGAGCCAGATCGTGTCGCCGACCTCGGGCAGGGCATACATGCCGCGATCCTTGCCGCCGCCGAAGGGCGTGCAGGGCAGCGCCCAACCACTGATCACGTCCTCACCGAGCACCGCCGGCACCTTGGCGCGCACGCGGCCGATCGCGAGCGGATCGTCGACGTCGGTCACGACCGCCTCGTACTTGCCGTAGAAGCGCCCACGGACCAGCTCGTCGAACGCCGCGCGCAGCTGCTCGATCGTCGCGTCGCTCATTGCGGCTCGACCTCCTCGGCCGACTGACCGAATTGCTCGTCTCCAGCGATGCCGAGCTCGTTGCGGCGCAGCACGAAGGTCTGACGGAGCAGGCCCTCGTCGAGCACCGTGCGGACCGCCTCGACCCACCACTTGCCGGCGAAGCGCCGACCGACGCCCTTGACCAGGACCGGACGATGCGCCCGCAAGAGCCCGCGGTAGAGGCTCGGATCCAGCTCGCCGCGCGCCTCGACCATGAAGCGGAGGTCGTCGCTGCCCGCGTTACCTTGCGCCTCGATCAGCTCGGCGCGAGGCCAGGGATCCCGCAGCAGCCGCTGCGCCGTGGTCACGCCCTGCTCGCTCATCGCCGCCTCGACCTCGCTGATCAGCCCCGCGTCGCCGAGCGGCTCGAGGCTCGCCTCGCCGGCGCTGCGGATCACTCGCTTCTCGATCGGATCGATCGCCGCGCCGACCCGCTTGGTCGGACCGAGCGCGAGCTGCTGGATGTCGAGCCAGACCAGGTTGACGTCGCCGGCGATGATCGTCAGGTCCGGCTGGATCGTGCGGCCGAGCGGCAGCGGACCGAAGTAGCCGACCGGCTCGCCGCGATCGGGATCGACCTCGATCCAGCAGCGATAACCGTTGCGCCGGGCGAGCCGCTGGAGGAACTGCCAGTCGCTCTCGCGCTGGACCAACAGCAGCTTGCGCTCCTCGTGGGTCGTGCTGGTGTCGACGATCTCGGAATCGAGCTCCCAGGCCGCGAAGATCTCGCTCGCGACCTCGCTCTCGCGCTTGTCCGGCCACGCGGCGCAGCGCTCCTCGACGTCCATCAGCGCCGCATGATCGAGCGCGAGGACCTCGAGGTAGCAGTTGGCCTCGACGCTCTCGAAGTGCGGACGCACGTGGCTGACGAAGCCGACGAACATCTTGGTCGAGAGCCCGCCCGGCGCGGCCAGCTCGACGACCAGACGCCGGGAGGGCGTGAACAGATCCTCGTCGATCGGATACCACTCGCCGTTCGGCTGCTGGGCCAACGCGAAGCGAAGCGCGAGCACGCTCGGGCCGCCCTCGCCGGTGCGGATCTCCAGCCGCGAGAGCATCCCGAGCGCCTTGGCGTCGAGCCGGGTGTCGCCGTCGAGCAGCAGGTTGAGTTGAGCAGCGGGCACGGAAGTAGATCTCGAGGGTGACGATTGGGTTCAGTTCTCAGCCCGGTGGGCTGACTCAGCGAGTCGGTGGGATCCGGACCGGCTCGTCGGTTGCGACGACGTCGAAGGGATCGAGCTGGTCGCTCGCGTCGCAGATGGTCCAGAACC
>CBFGLP010000188.1:0-4101 GCA_965649595.1 uncultured Myxococcales bacterium
CTCGATCCAGCCGACCACCTCGCGCGTCACGACAGCTACACGTTCTTCACCGCGCTCGGTGACGCGCTGGTCATCGGCCCGACCGGCACCAACGTGTGCGACCTCGCCGTGCTGCTCCGCGAATCATGAGCGCCTTCGCGAACGATTCAGCCCACTGATCCAAAGACCATCTCCTGGCCAGTTTGCCCGTTTTGCGCCGTTTCAAGGCCCTAGAGCCGATCGACTCGAGCCTGTCCGTTGCAGAATCGAGCGCACGACGTCTACGCTTTGATCGTGTCGAGCGACGGCGACCTCTTCGACGCGTGGTGTGCTGGCGATCAGAGCTGTGGTGCGGTGCTCTTCGATCGCCACTTCGCGGCCGTCTCTCGCTTCTTCCGCAACAAGGTCGGCGACGACTTCGAGGATCTCGTCCAGCAGACCTTCACCGCCTGCCTCGAGAGCCGCGAGCGCTTCCGTCGGCAGAGCAGCTTTCGCACGTTCTTGTTTGCGATCGCCCACAACGTCCTGCGCGGCCACTTCCGCACCCGCCGACGTGATCGCATCGACTTCACCGAGGTCAGCGCCCACGATCTCGCGCCCGGCCCCTCGACGGTGTTCGCCCGCGCGCGCGAGCAGGAGCTGCTGCTCGGCAGCCTGCGTCGCTTGCCGCTCGACTTCCAGGTGATCCTCGAGCTGTATTACTGGGAGAGCATGACCGCCAAGGCGATCGCCGACGTGGTCGGCGAGAGCGAGTACACGATTCGCAATCGTCTTCGCCGCGGCAAGGAGCTGCTGCGGCGGACCATGGAGTCGCTCGCGGCGACCCCCGAGGAGCTCGAGAGCACGCTCGGGGGGCTCGAGCGCTGGGCTCGCGAGATCTACGAAGCCGCCGGCTAGCAGCTCGGGATGGTCCCCTGGCTGGTGCGGCGCTTGACCTTGATGATCGGGTCGTGCGGCGTCCCGCCGATGAAGCTCGCTACCACCGTGGTCGAAGCACACTGGCCCGCCGCGGGCATCGAGATCGGGGTCGGATCGCTCGCAGAGCTCCCCGGCCGGACTTGGGTCGGCTGCTCGCTGCCGAAGGTCACCTCAATCGTCGAGCTGGCCGAGTTGGTGACCGTAATGCCGACCGAGCTCACCGTCGTGGCGTAGTCGAACACGTCATCGAGCTCGTCCGCGATCTGGGTCGTGCCGTAGTAGAGCCACAAGGTGCCGGTCGAGTCGGTGTCGGCGGTGAGCCCGATCGGTGCGACGTTCTCGATCTGCGTGGTCGCGACCACTGAAGCGAGCCGGGCCGATCCGGGGTGCGCCTGCACGACCGCGCTCGCCTCGGCCGGCTTGGTCGCCCGCTCGATCGCCTTCTTGCCAGCCTTCTTCGCGGGCGTTCGCTTCGCGGCGGCCTGCTTCTTCGCGACCTTCTTCGCCACCTTCTTCGCAACCTTCTTGCCCGCTTTCTTCTTCACTTTGCCTGCCATGGTGTAGTTCGCTCGCACTCGGGTCGTTCGGGGGAGCTGCAGCTCGGGCAACGATCGCGGACATCGGCGACCCGACCGTGTCCATGGTGATGCCGAGCGTGGGTGCGCCTCAGCGCGCCAGCCAACGATCGAGAGTTTCGAGCTGAGCCGTCAACCCGAGTTGCTCGAAGCTCGCTCGCGCCCGCTCGACGAGATCACGGCATCGCTCGGGCTCGCGTCCCAGCGCGGTCAGGGCGCGAGCGAGCGCGAATTGGGTCTCCGCCAGCTCGCTCGGCTCACTCGGATCGAGCAGCGCGAGCGCCCGCTCGAGGTCCTCGACCGCCAGCTCGGCCTGCCCGAGCGCCAACCAAGCCTCCCCTCGACCCGCCAGCGGCAGCGCCAAGCTCGGGTGGTCCTCCGGTAGCTCGCGCTGCAGCACGCTCAACGAGCGCTCGTGAGCCGCTCGGGCCTCGCTCGGCCGCCCGAGCGCGAGCAAGGTGTCGCCCCGGTTTCCGTGCAGCAACCCGACCTGCACGTGCCCTGGGCCGAGCACCTCGTCGTAGATCGAGAGCGCCCGATCATAGGCCGCGAGCGAGCCCTCGAGATCGCCTTCGAAGTAGAGCACCGCCCCGAGCAGCTCAATCACCCGCGCCGCCTCGTCGCTCGTGGGCCCGACCTCCCGCTCGATCACCGCGAGCGCGGCCTCGGCCAGCATCTTGGCCCGTTTTAGCTCCCCTGTCCGCAGGGCCAAGCTCGCCTGCGCGACGCGATCACGCGCGACCTCGAGCGATCCCTCCCCGAACAACACCTCATGCCCGGCTCGGACCGCCGCCAGCCTGCTCGCAGCGACCTCGAACTCGCCTCGCTCCATCGCCTGCAGGGCCAGGTTCACGTCGATTGCCAGGACCGCGGGGTGCATCGGACCCCAGCGCTCGACCAGGCGCGAGCGAGCGAGACGATAGTCGTTCTCGGCTTGCTCGTCCTGTCCCAGCGCCGCCTCGACATTGGCCAGGCCCTGGCGGATCAGCGGCGCGAGGTCGGCCCAACCGCCGGCCGTCTCGACCTCGCGAAGCAGAGCGACATACTCCTCGCGCGCCTCCTCGTAGCGGCCTTCGTGCTCGAGCACCTGCGCCCGCGCCCGCCCGAGCTCCAGCGCCCGCGCTCCCCTCCCCTCGTCCCGAGCCGCGAGCGCCAGCTCGGCATCGGCGATCAGCCAGCGCTCTCGAGCCGGGCTCTCGACCGCACGCCCCGTCACGCGCACGGCCAAGCCCTGGCGCAGCTCGGCCTCGAGCGCGTCCAACCCGGACAGCCGCGCCTCCCCAGCCAGCGCTCGCCAAGCTTCGATGGTCGCCACGCTCGGCTGCCGCTCCCACTCGAGCGCGATGACCAGCGCGCGAGCTCGCAGCTCGGTCTGGGGATGACTCACACCCGCCGTGGCCCGAGTGATCTCCTCGATCGACGCCTCGGCCTCGTCGAGCTTGCCCGCGTGCAGCAACGCCTTGGCCTCGCCGATCTGCCGCTCGATCGTTGCGACCCGCTCGCGTAGCTCGGGCGAGACCTCGCTGGCGACGTCCGGATCCACGCAATCGCTGACCGCGGGCAGCCCCCTCAGCAGCGAATCGGCTTCCGCCAGCACGCGCGCGTCGGCCCGCTCGAACACGCCGACCAGCCCCGCGACCTCGCGCGCCTGCCCGGCCAGGCACGCTTGGCGACGCTCGAGCACCGCGCTGGACTGGACTCGATGCACCTCGGTCGCCTCGCAGGCGTCGCGCTGGGCAGCGATCCAGCCCTCCGACCAAGCATCGAGCAACTCGACGACCTCGGCCGCGCTCGTCGACGCATGTGGCACGCCGGTGCTCGCCAGCGCCTGCTCGACCCCAGCGCGCCGCCTCGCGTCCCACACCCCCTCGAGCGCCGACGCTTCGATCGAACAGACCGGGGGCGCTGGTTCGTCGAGCATCGAGAGCCTGACCGCCCCCGCCAGCACGCCGGTCATCAGCAGCGTGCCGCCGATCGCCCACACGCGCGAGCGCCCGCTCAGCGCCCCATCGAGCTCGCCGAGCAGCTCGCCGAGCGAGGGCCAACGCGCCGCGCGATCGGCCGAGAGCCCGCGCAGCACCGCCTCGCGGATCCGTCGAGGCACCGGTGTGTCGCGCGGCACCGGTCGGACCGCGCCCGAACGCATCGCCTCGATCAGCTCGATCAAGCTACCGTTGGGGAAGGGCCGGCGACCGAACAGCGCCTCGTAGGCCGTGACACAAAACGCGAACTGATCACCGAACGCATCCGCGGCCTCGCCCTCGTGCTGCTCCGGCGCCATGTAGACCGGCGTGCCCATCACCGCGCCAGTGCGGGTCAGCGGCGTCTGCAGAGCCCGCCGCAGCTCGCCCCTCGCCCGATGGTCGCCCTCATCTGCGTCGTCCTCATCGTGTTCGAGCGCGACCCCACGCTCCTCTTCGAAGGTCTGAGCGAGCGGATCACCCTCGTCGCTCGCGCTCGCCTCGTTCGCGCGGACCAGCCCGAAGTCGAGCACGCGCACCCGCCCGTCGTCGCCGACCATCACGTTGTCGGGCTTGAAGTCGCGGTGGACCAGCCCGGCCGCGTGCGCCGCCGCCAGCCCGCGGCCCGCCTGCACGTAGGCCGCCAGGATCTCGCGCCACGTCCTGGC
>CBFGLP010000189.1:0-6035 GCA_965649595.1 uncultured Myxococcales bacterium
CTCGGACTGGTTCCTCGATCGCAAGGAGCACCTGCTGCTGGCCGAGCAGCAATTCGGCATCTTCGACGGCCTGTCCGACCAGGAGCGCGCCGAGAAGTACCCGGACTTCCACGCTTACTACGAGAAGTGCAAGCGCTTCGAGGGCAAGCTGTGGCCAAAGATGCCGCTCGGCGAGTCGCGCTTCGAGGTCGCGCAGCGGGTCCACCAGGCATTCGGGACCTTCAAGCGCGACGCGGACAAGCACGGGATCGAGACGATCGTGGTGGTCGGCCACGGCACGACCAACCGCGCGTTCGTGATGATGTGGCTGCACCTGCCCTACGAGTGGATGCATCAGGAGCCGAACCCGGCGAACTGCTCGGTCCGGCTGATCGACGAGGGCGAGGACCGCGGCTACGTGTTCGCCGGGTTCGAGAGCCCCGACGCGCAGGCGCGGGCGACCACGCGAGAGACTGAAGAGTAATGACCCCCCACAGCGATCACGAAACTATCGGGATTCGTTGTCGCGAGGCCGACGACCGAGCAGTAGGATGGCGGCATGATGCGAAGCTCCTCTGCGCTGGTGATGTCGCTCGGCCTCTCGTTGTGTGCTTGCCCGAGTGACCCCAACCAAGACGAGGGTAACGATGAGGTGGAGACCAGCGAGAGCAGCTCCAGCGACACCGAATCGAGCGGGACCGAGTCCGGGGATTCCGAGTCCAGCGATACGGACTCCGGCGATACGGACTCCGGCGATACCGAGTCCGGCGATACCGACTCGACCGATGAGGGCACGACCACCGGGGAGTCGCTACTCGGGCCAACCTGCTCTCCGGCGCTCGACGACTGCGAGGGAGGAGCCCCCTGCTGCTCGACCGATCCCGCGGCGATCGATCTCGACGCGCTCGACCAGCTCGTGCTGCCGGCCTACTCGGGCAAGAGCATCACGGGCGGCATCCCGCTGTTCGCCGACGGCAACAACGCGCTGAGCCAGCGCGGTATCTGCATCGACGAGGACGTCCCCCCACAGGCAGGCCTCGAGCTCGCGCCAGGCTGCCCGATCCCTTGCGACCCCCGCTGGGACAACAACGACGTCGAGGAGGTGTGCGGCGGGTCAGCAATTTGCTGCCAGATCGAGGAGCTCACGCTGGACGACTGCGTGTTCGATCCGACCCGCGGCGACGCTGGATGCTGGCGACCAGTCACGGGCTTCGACATCGTCGGGCTCGGCGGCATGGACCTCAGCGAGTGGGGTGCGAGCGAGCACGCCACGCATCAAGATCCGGGGCTCGCGGCCGACGGCGCCTGCGAGACGTGGGTCGCCGGGCTGCCTCCCGAGGTCGATCCCGACGAGTTCCGCGCGGCGTGCCAGCGGAGGCTCGGGGTCGCCTCGTCGCGGGGCCTGTGCCTCGGCGGCCAAGCGATGGTCTGTCCCTACGCGCAGCCGAGCTACCGCGACGCGTGCGAGCAACACAGCGACGAGCTGGGGCTCACTAGCTGCGACTCGAACTGGCCGTAGCCGCTCGGCCCCCTGGGTTCGCGCCCGAGCGAGCGACGCGGGGACCTTCGGCCCCAGCGGGGGCCAACTGCAACCGCTTGAAATCACGTAACTTTTTGGCTCGGAGGTGACGCTCGGCGAGCACTTGCTTAGCTTTCGCTCCCTTGGCCAAGAAGCAGAAGCGGCAGCTCGGCGACGAGCTGCTCGAGAGCAACCGCCGCGCTCGGCACGACTACGAGATCCTCGAGGAGCTCGAGGCCGGCGTGATGCTCGAGGGCAGCGAGGTCAAGTCGGCGCGAGACGGCAAGGTCAGCCTCAAAGAGGCCTACTGCCAGTTCCGCGGCGACGAGCTGTACTTGTTGCAAGCCCACATCGCCGAGTTCCCGCAGGCGCACGCGCGCAACCATCCGCCGCTGCGCGCCCGCAAGCTGCTGCTGCACCGCCGCGAGCTCGACCACCTGTTCGAGGCCGTCCAGCAGCAGGGGCTCACGATTGTGCCGCTCGCGATGTACGTGAAGGAGCGCCGGATCAAGCTGCTGATCGGGCTCGCGCGCGGCAAGAAGCTCCACGACAAGCGGGCGAGCATCAAGGAGCGCGAGCAAAAGCGCGAGATGGATCGGGCGATCCGCGAGCAAGGCTGAGTGACCACCCTCGAGCAGCTAGACGACTTGCTCGGCCAGGCCGGCACGCGGCAGCTCGACAGCGCCGAGTGCCTGACGCTCGTCGAGCTGCTCTCGGCGATACCCGGTCGCGCACGCGCGGTCGTCGAGGCGCTCGCGCACCAGCGCGACGCGGCGGCCGTAGAGGCGCTGCTGCGGCTGCCGACGGACACTCGCGGGGTCGTCGAGGGGCTGTTCGCGGCGCTGCGCGGCGGGGTCGTCCGCGAGCGCGTCGATGGCCAGCCGGGCGCGCGGATGCTGGCGATCGAGTTTCGCAGCTCGTCCTCGCGGCGGTTCCCGAGCGTGCTCGAGCGCGCCCAACGAGCGTTCGCCGACGAGCTCGAGCGGCTGCGGATCGACGACGTCATCCACTATCGAGTGGCGATCTTCGAGCATCGGCCGACGCACCCGAGCCTCGGTCGACGCGTGCGTGGCAAGGCGATCGATCTCGAGGCGCTGCACCGCGACTTGCTGCGCGTCCGCGGCGTGCGGGTATGGTTGAACGGCTGGCGGCTGGACGACGCCTCGCCGCTGCGTCCGCCCGTGCGCGTGCACCTGCTGCGGGCGTGGCTCGACTGGGCGACCCAGGCGAGCTCGACCCGCGAGCACGAGTGAGGAGCGGATGTCCGAACGACGCGACGAGCTGGAGGAGCGGATCGAGCGGGCGATCCTCGCGGGCACCCGGGCGCTGGTCCTGCTGACCAGCGAAGAGGCGCGCGCGCTCGGCTTGGTCGAGGCGCTCGGCGAGCGGCTCGATCGCGAGGTCCACACCTGGTCGGCGGCGAGCGGGGTCGACGGGCGCGGGCGCGAGCTCGAGCTCGGGCCGCTGCTCGCTCGCCTGCGGGTGGCCAGCGACGAGGAGCTGTGGGTGTTGTTCGACGCGGCAGCGTCGCTGCGGGATCCGGCCGATCGTCGACGCCTGCGCGAGCTGGCGCAGCGCAACGAGGGACCGACGGTGGTGCTGATCGAAGCGCGGCTTGGCCAGCTCGCCGACATCCCAGAGCTCTCGATCGAGCACCTGCCGCTCCCCGAGCACGCGCGCCTGCTCGCGCGCACACGCTGGATCGCGGACCAGCTGAGCGAGGCGCGGCCTGAGCACGCCCGCGTGTTGATCGAACGAGCGGAGGAGATCGCTCGCGCGGGGCTCGGCTTGGAGCTCGACGCGTTCGATCGCCTGCTCGCCGAGGCGTTGCTGAGCTGTCCAGCCAGCGCGGGGGCGCTGAGTGAGTTCGTGATCCGGAACAAGCCGGCCCGGCTGGCCCGCGAGGGGCTGCTCGAGCCCGTCACTCCGATCCCGGTCGCCGAGCTCGGTGGGCTCGAACGCTACGTGGCGTGGTTGAGTCGTCGCGCGCTCGCGTTGCAGCCCGAGGCACGCGCGGCCGGGATCCCGGCGCCGCGCGGGGTCCTGCTGATCGGCGTGCAAGGCTGCGGCAAGAGCTTGGCCGCGCGAGCGAGCGCCGATCTGCTCGGGCTCCCGCTCGTTCGGCTAGAGCTCGGACGGATCTTCGCGGGCACGGTCGGCGAGAGCGAGGCGAACCTGCGCCGAGCGACCAGCACGGTCGAGCGCATGGCCCCGGTCGTGCTCTGGCTGGACGAGATCGACAAGGGCCTCGCCGGGGTCGAGGGCTCGCGCAGCGACGCGGGCACGGCCGCGCGAGTGGTCGGCTCGCTGCTGACCTGGTTGCAAGAACGCGAGCGGGCGGTGTTCGTGATCGCGACCGCCAACCGGGTCGACACCCTCCCTCCCGAGCTCTTGCGCCGCGGTCGGCTCGACGAGCTCTTCTTCGTCGATCTACCCGACCCCGGGCAGCGAGCCGCGATCTTGGCGATCCACCTCGAGGCTCGCGCGCAGCGGCTGCTCGGTCGCGTGCCGCCGCTCGCAGATCCACGCGAGTCGTTCTTTGCGCTCGCGCGGGCAGCCGAGGGGTTCTCGGGCGCCGAGCTGGAGGCCGCGCTGATCGAGGCGCGACTCGACGCGCTCGCCGAGGCACGCCCGCTCGCGGCCAGGGATCTCGAGCGAGCACTCGCCGCCACCGTGCCGCTCAGTCGCAGCCACGCGGAGGCGATCGCACAGCTGCGCGCGTGGGCAGAGCGACGAGCCCGCTCGGCCTGATCAGACGAGCATGTAGCGATCTCGCGGGGGACGAGCGGGCGAGCTGGACAAGTTTGTCGAGCCGGCGAGGACGCAGGGCGTCGGCCTGACATACTCGCTGCGATGGCGACCGCCGCGACTCGCTTCCGACGACTGCCGCCGCCGCGGGTGGAGGAGCGCGCGCGTCAGATCGCGAGCGAGCCCTCGCCCGAGCAGCGCTCGACCCCACCCGAGGCGACACCGAGCAGCGATCTGTTTGCCCACTACGGGATCGAGATCGACCAAGCCGGCCCGACCTCGCTCGCCCCGATCGTCGAGGCCCGCGCGTGCCCGGGCTGTGGCTGGTGGCAGCGCGTCGATCGGCCCGGTGCCTGCGAGCTGTGCGGCGGCGCGATGCCGGAGCACTCAGTCGAGGAGCCGCACGGGTGAGTCGCTACGTGAGCGTGACGCTCGAGCACCTCGAGCTCGAGCGCGACGAGCTGCTCGCGGACCTGCGCGAGCTGGGCCTCGCGGTCGAGTCGGCCGAGCACGAGGGTGACAAGCTGCTGCTGCAGGGCAGCCTCGAGTGTGCGGGTGAGCCAGTCGATCTGCGGCTCGCGGCCGGCGTGCTCGACAGCGTCGAGGACTGGGGCTTCGTGCGGGGGCCGAGCGGCTGGCGCTTGGTCTGCGGGGAGCTCGACCGCCGCTCGCTCGAGCAGGGCCTGGTCGAGCCGCTCACCCGCGTCAGCGCGCTGCGACGCGTTCGCAAGGCCGCTCGCGCGGCCGGGCTCGCGCTCGACGAGCTCGTCGAGGCCGACGGCACGCGAGTCGTACGAGTTCGCGGCGGCTCGTGATCCTGCCCGAGCGCGGCTGTAACCACAGGCCCGAGCGGCCTGCTACGCTGCGACCCTGCATGGCCGACGAAGATCCCGAGCAGCGCCGCGTCGTCGAGTTGCTGCTGCGCGAGCGTCATGGTCGCCTCGACGAGGCCGAGCAAGTCGAGCTCGCGCTCTACCGTGAAGAGCAGCCCGGGCTGGTCGATGCAGCGCAGGCCCAAGCGGCCGAGCTGGCGCGGGTCGACGCGCTCGGTCAGGGTTGGCTCGCGCGGGTCGAGGCCGACGAGGCGCTGCGCAAGGCCACCAAGTCGCCGCGGGCCCGCGGTGAGCGGGTTGGCGGGTTCGTGCTGATGGGCGTGGGCGGCGTCGCGGGCCTCGCGGGCTCGATCGCCGGACCGATCCTGATCATCGCCGGGCTCGCGCTGGTGATCGGTTCCCTCGCCCGTGGTCGCGGTCGGCCCGACCCTTATGATCAGATCGAGCAGTGAGCGAGCGATGGCCAACGAACTGATGCACCGATCTCCCTCCGCGGTCGACTTCGACGGCGGCCTGCTGTTGGTCACGAGCGACGAGGTCCCGGGTCACCGGATCGTCCGCGTGCTCGGGCTGGTCCGCGGCAACACGGTCCGCACCCGCCACCTCGGCGTCGACTTCATGGCCGGGCTGCGCAACCTCGTCGGCGGCGAGGTCGAGGGCTACACCAAGATGCTCGCGCAGAGCCGCGAGCAGGCGCTCGACCGCCTGCGAGCCGAGTGCGTGCGCAAGGGTGGGAACGCGGTGGTCGGCTTGCGGATGACGACCTCGACGGTCATGCAGGGCGCCGCCGAGATGCTGGCCTACGGCACGGCGGTGGTGATCGAGCCGCTATGACCACGCCGAAGCTGATCTCGACCGTGCTCGTGCTCGGGCTCCTGGCTTGCGATCGCGAGCCGAGCACCAGTCCGCCCGACCACCCCGACCAGCCCGTTGGGGCAAGCACCTGCGAAGTCGCC
>CBFGLP010000190.1:0-6294 GCA_965649595.1 uncultured Myxococcales bacterium
GTCCAAGAAGACCCCGCTGGTCGTGCAGACCAGCAAGAAGGCCACCAAGGCGACCGCCAAGAAGGCCACCAAGGCGACCGCCAAGAAGGCCGCCAAGAAGGCCGCCAAGAAGAAGTCGCGGCGGTGATCGCCACGCGCGGCTGACGGGGCTTTCTTCAGCGCTCGTCCAGCGCCGCGAGCAGCTTGCGGGTCAAGGTCGGTACGCCACCCTTCGCAGGTTTTCCGCCCTCGACCCACTCCCATTCACGCGCTGCATCGCTGGGTTGCTCGGGCTCGCGTGCTCGCACCCGCGCCCGCTTGCCCACGACCGCAGGCCAAGGATGCATCAGCCACACTCGGTGGCTGAACACGTGCCGGACCTGCGCCAAGGGCTGCTCGGCGAGCTCGAGCGCGACGCCCAAGCGCGCGCTGGCCTGCTCGCTCAGCTCGCGCCGCGCTCGGGCGAGCGCGCGTCCTCGTGGCAGCGGCCCGGCCTCGCGCTCGAACAGCGGCAGACACCAAAGCCCCGCGAGCAGGCCCTCTTCCGCTCGACGCTCGAGCAGGATTGTCCGCTCGGCCCCCGCGTCCCGGTGCAGCGCGACCGCCCAAAAGTGCAGCTCGGGCGGTGGCCGCTTGAGCTTGACCGCCGGGATCACCTGCTCGAGCCCCCGCGCGTGCGCACGACAACGAGGGCGGACCGGACAGGTCAGGCAGGTCGGCGAGCGGGGCGTGCAGACCGTCGCGCCCAGCTCCATCAGCGCCTGCGCGAGCACCCGCGGCGAGCCGTGCTCGAGCACCCGCGCGACGAGCTCCCAGTGACCCGCAAACCCGGCATCTTGCTCGCGCGGATCCTCGAGCGCAGCCAAGCGCGCGTGCACGCGCGCGACGTTGCCATCGACCAGCGGCGCGGGGCGATCGAAGGCGATCGACGCGATCGCGCCGGCCGTGTAGCGGCCAATGCCGGGGATCGCTCGCAGCTCGGCCGGATCTGCTGGTAGCTCGCCTCCGAGCTGCTCGTGCACGAACCGAGCCCCGCGATGTAGCAAGCGAGCGCGGCGGTAGTAGCCGAGCCCGCTCCACTGCGCGAGCACGTCTTGCTCGTCAGCGGCAGCGAGGCTCGCGAGATCGGGGAACCGCTCGAGGAAGCGCGACCAATACGACTCGACCGTCTCGACCCGGGTCTGTTGCAGCATCACCTCGGACACCCAGATCGCGTAGGGATCATGGGTACGACGCCAAGGAAGGTCCCGGGCATGCTCGGCGAACCAAGCCGAGAGCGCACGAGCGATCGCCTGCACGCTGGGCTCGTCGAGGTCCTCGCGCTCGGACGCGGGCATCCCTCGCAGCGTGCCGAGTCGATCTCTCGCTTGCAAGCCTACGCCAAGCCGACCCCAGCTCAGATGGCTTCCAACGCCTCGGCGTCGAGCTCGGGGAACACGAGCGTGCACGAGCCCGCGTCGACGATCCCGTCGATCCGAATCAGCCCGTTGTGATCGGTGCGGCGGCGCAGCTTCTTGCCATCGGGGAGCTCTATCTCGCAGAGCACCCCCGCGAGCTGCAGATCGTCCTCGCCCACGACCTCGATCTCGATCCAGTGGAGCTGCTGCTCGCGCTCCTCGTCGGCGCCTTCGTCGGCTCGCGCTTCAGCCTCGGGGCTCGGCGGCAGCGAGATCGCCGGCTCGCGCGAGCGCGCCCACGCGCGCAAGACTCCCCGCTCGAGCAAGCCGGCGACGCGCTCGCAGAGCGAGTCGCTGTCGTGTTCGGGTAGCCCCGCCAGCGCGCCCTCCGACTCGAGGCCGATCCGACGCAGACCGAAGATCATGCTGGGATCGCTAGTCAGCGCCCTGCGCAGCCACGCCGCGTCGACGACCCCAGGCTCGAGCGCTCGCCACTCACCCTGCTCGGACGGCCCGGCGAGGTGCCAGGGCTCGAAGCGCAGGTGCCAAGCGGGCTCGACGATCTGCACGGCTCGACTCTATCGGCTCCGCGCCACGCGGTCACCCCTGAAGTTCGTAATAGAGCACGTACGCGTCCGGCACGATGTCCGAGATGTCGTCGATGGGCCGAACGTTGGAGTCGTCGAGCTGCCACCAGCGCGGGGCGTCGTCGCCGAGCTCCTGAGCGTGAACGTAGGCCACGTAGTGACCGCTGTTCGAGCTGGCGCCGCGGTGGAGGATGAACGCGCGGAGGTTGCGATTGCCGAGCTGCATCGGCACGTCGACCCGCGTCGAGCGCTTGCGGCCGTGATACTCGATCTCGGTGACGCGGCTCGTGGTGGTTCGCGCCCTGACCTCCACGCGCTCGGTCCAAAACCGGTTGAGCACGACCAACAGATTATCTGGCTCCGCGGACGCGAACGCGACCTGCTCGCGGCGACGCCGAGCGCAGGGATAGCGACGCTGGTCGGTCTCGACCGCGACCTGCTCCCCCTGCCCGCCATGGTCGACATCGAAAGTGGCCTGACATAGCTGCTGGAGCGTAGGCTTCGCTCGCCCCTGCTCGGGCTGCTCCGAGGGATCCGGCGGCAGATCGATGCGCAGCATGTTGTCGACTCGATAGGAGACGTGGCGGCCCTGCGCGTCGACGCGAATGACGTCACCGCGGGCTTGCTGGGAGAGCCTGCCGAGGTCGTAGGTCGTGGTCACGCGCAGGACAAAGTGCAATTTCGACGGGCGCAGCCGCCCCCAGCTGCCGTCCCTCGAGCACTGCTCGATCTGCACCGGTGCGCCAAGATCGAGCTCCTGATGATATTTGTCGAGCGCCTCGAGGAATTTCCCGAGCACCTCGCCGCTGTCCTCCTGGCTGTCGACGCTGCGAATCACGCCATTCAAGAGCGCTCGCCGAATCGCCAGCGTCGAGCCCGAAGTATAGCGATCGTAGCCACCCCAGGCCTGATACGTCGCTCGCTGGCCCTCGTCGGCGTGGGTGGCCATGAAGCCGGCGAGCGCTTCGCGGAGCCCGGCGGCGCCCAGCGGGTGTGCTCCCCCGTCTTGCACGATGCGACCAGCCCCGATCCGAATCAGCATTTGCAGCGCGGCGTTGACGTAACATTGATTGTGGGTATTGAGGATCCCCAGGATCCGCCGGGCTGGCTGCTGGACCAGCGGGACCGGGACCAGCGGCAGCGCCTGATTGCCCAGCAACCCCTTCGAGCCGGTCGTCGTGGTGAAGGGCGCGTCAACCTGGGTGTCGAAGAAGTCGGTCGAGAACACCCCTCCGACCGGGAAGTGGTCGCTGGCGTAGCGCCAGAACTTCGCCAGCGACATCAGCTCGTCGTCGGCGTCCCACAGCCCGCCGTCTGGGTGCACGATGCCGACGCGGACACGCTTCCACTGCGGCGTCACGCTGGTGTTCGGCCCGGCGCTGACGAAGAAGTCGGCGATCTGGGCGTCCAGCCAGTCATCGATCACCTTGGTCTTCCAGTTGGTGCCGGTCAGCGGCTGGTGGAGCACGAAGCCCAGCCCCTCGATGCCCTTGGCGACCGAGATGCACGCGCGCTCGTCGTTGCGAATCAGCTGAATCTTGTCTTGATCGATCTCCGCGATGAAGCTCTCGACTTGCTTCATTCGCGCGTTCAAGCGCTCGAGCTCCTGCTCGTCCTGACAGAGCTTGGCTCGCTCGCGCAAATCGGTGAGCCGCTCGCGGGCGATCTTTGCTTGCGCGCCCCCGACCTCCGTCGCGCGTGCCTGCGTCGAGGTCGTCAGATCGTTCCATCCGAGGGTCACCGCCTCGGCGGTCAGGTAGAAGTCGCCGCCGACGATCGTCGGGGTGCTGCCGCCAGCCAAGAGGTGCAGCGGCGCCTCGACCTGCGCATAAACCTCGCCGCGGCTGAACTCGCTGCCCGCAGGGCTGGTATGGACGATCCCGAGCCTGACCGGCCGCGGCTGCTCCCAGAAATACCCGACGGTGAGATCGTAACAAAGGATCGGACGATAGAGGCTCTCTGATTTGTTCCACGTCAGCGACGGTGGCGTGCCCTTGTCGCTGGTGTGATAGATCGAGCCTTTGTCGTTGTAGACGCCCGCGTAGGCGTCGACGTTTCGCACATAGCCGAACGAACGCAGCACGATTGGATAGTACTCGGTCTGCGACCCCTGGCCAGACTTCGACTCGAGCTTGAAGCCGCGAATGCACTCGAGGCCCTTACGCCGCAAGAACTGCTCGAGCACGTCGACGCCCTTGTTGACCTCCTGCAGCAAGATCGCGTGCAGCCAATCGTTCTTGCGGAACATGACCACGATGAGGTTCGCGACCAGCACGCGATGGACCATCTTGTCGAGATCCACCACTCGATTCAGCACTGGTCCGACTCGCCAGCTCGAGCTCTTGGCGGCCGCGGTCAAGCAGCCGCGGGCGGCCACCCGCGCCTCGGTAGATTTCGAGGACATCGGCTTGCGCTTGGCCATCGCCGTCATCATCTTCTTGGCCAAGCCGACTCGATCGCGCAGCGAGAGCAAGGGCCTGAGCAACATCTTGGCCGCGGCGCGGAGCTCCTTGAGCAGCCCGACCATGTCGATGTTGGTGAGCAGCCGATCTTGGGCGCTGACCTCGTCGAGCTCGCGGAGGGCTTGCCAAGCCTGATCGAAGCGCTGCCACGCTTGCGCGAGCCCTTTTAGCGCCGCGTTGACGTAGCCCTTCCAGTGCTCGACGACCTCCTTCTCCGACTCGAACACGGTCGAGTCGAATTCCTTCCACGTCGCAAACAGCTGCTTGGCGAGTGGGTGGTCGGCGGACGTCACGTCGTCCTCCTCGTCGACCGCCTCGTCGCCGTCCTGCTCGGTTCGCTCGATCTCTGGTTTTTCGCGCGACGCCCCGCAATCGCGCAGCTTGGCCCGCTCGAGCTCTTTGGCGGCCTTGCGCTTGCCAATCGCGGTCCGATGCACTTGCCCAATCTCGCGATATCGATCATCCCATTGCGAATACTGGTACATGTACGTCGCCAGCTTGGCGAGATAGCCCGTAGCCTCGAGCTTATCGAACGTCAGCATTCGGGTGTAGAGATCGCGCAGCGCGGAGAGCAAGGCGAGCGGCCCCTCGCCGAAGTGCGCGACGTTCCACGTGATCACGCCGATCCGCAGGGGCGGCGGCATGATCGGGTTGGTCAAGTTACGACGACCGTCGATTTGAAGCTTGCGCTTCTTCGGCTCGGGATCGCTGGATTCATCCGAGCGCGGCTTGTCGTCCCCGACCTTGTCGCGCTCTTCCCCGTCATCGAGCAAGCCGATCGCGCGCGCCAACTCCTCGAGATCTTCCGGCGACGGGGTGTCGTCGTCCTCCTCCATCCGTCGCCGCCGGACCGGCAGCTGCTCGCGGTCGTTTTGGGGCGACGACCGACGCTCGCTCAGCTTGCGCTTGCGCGGCTTCCTCTGGGTCTTCTTCTGGGTCTTCTTCTTGCCCACCCGCTCATCGCCTCCACTGCGGATCGAACATCGCTCGCCGCGTCTCGACGTCGAAGTCGCCGCTGACCGTCAGCCCGCGCTCGCGCTGAAGCCCACGCAGAGCCTCGAATAGCTGCGCGGGCGTCGGCTCGCCAGGTCCGAGGTAGCCCAGCTCGCGCAGCCGTGCGAGCGCCGAGTCGTCGAGCTCGCTCGGCTCCTGGGTCCCGAGTAGCAGCTCGTAGGCCTCGTCACCGTGGTCCGCGTGTACGACCAGCTCGGCCCGCGCGGCCTTGGGTGAGATCCAGTGCGCGATGCGGCCCTCGGCGTCGGTGAGTCCTTCGTGTACGCCGCCGTCGATCGTCAGCGTGTACGCGAGGTTGGTGCGCGGCTGACCGTCGATGTCCCACAGCTGAATGCGGACGGTCTCGGGCACGCCGCGACGACGGAATCGATGGCGCTGATCGACCGGCCGCTGCTGCGCTCGGGTTCTCAGCGCCGGGATCGCGACCTCGTCGTCGACCCTGAGCTGAAACATGTTGGGTCGCAGCTCGCGGAGGCGCTGGTTCTCGGGGTGCTGCCACAACGTATCGGGTACGAACCCATGCTCGAATGCGATGCTCGCCATGCACTCGCCGGGCTGGACACGATGCCGCTTGGTCACCCGCGCAGGTTAGCAAGCGCCGTGGCCCTCGTGCCGATGAGCAGCTCGGGGAACAACTCGGCGCAGCCACTCGTAGCGGCCGAGCGCGAGCGGCCCCAGTGACCGCCGTCGGCCCACCGAGACTCGAGACGGACCCCATCAGGCCTGGTCCGCCGTCGACGCCGAGCGCCCTGGACCGCTCGCAGCTACGTCGATAGAGTCGCCCAAGCTTCGCCCACGATGTTCCGCAAGCACGACACTCACATCCACTTCGTCGGCATCGGCGGCATCGGCATG
>CBFGLP010000191.1:0-8883 GCA_965649595.1 uncultured Myxococcales bacterium
AGAAGGACGACGACAAGGACAAGAAGGACGACGAGGACGAGAAGGACGACGACAAGGACGCCAAGGACGAAGCCGGCGAGACCGGTGGCGAGACCGGCGGCGACGAGGGCGGCACGACCAAGACCGGGACCAAGACCGGGACCAAGACCGACGGCGGAACCAAGACCGACGGCGGGACGAAGACCGACGGTGGGACCAAGACCGACGGTGGGTCCAAGGCCGGCGCTCCGGACGTCGACTGTCTGCTCGATCCCAACCTGCCCAAGTGCAAGGGCGGCGGTGGCTCGAGCACCAAGACTGACGGCGGCAGCGGTGGCTCGGCCGACCCCAGCCTGCCCAAGAAGCTCGGCACCGCCGAGATCAAGAAGGGCATCGACGGGGTCAAGGACGCGGCCAAGGCCTGCGGTTCGAAGAACGGCGCCGCTGCTGGCACCGCGGTCGGCATCAAGTTCTCGGTCCAGGGCTCCACGGGCACCGTGAGCTCGGCGACCGCGACCGGCGAGCACGCTGGCACCCCGCTCGGCAAGTGCGTCGAGGGTGAGGCCAAGAAGGCCAAGTTCCCGAAGTTCCAGGATCCCTCGCAGGGCTTCCAGTTCAACTTCCGGATGTGATCACCACCTCTCGATGAGCGAACGAGGCCGCCTCTCAGGGCGGCCTCGTTCGTTTGCGGCTATCGAGATCTCGAATCGCCGCCCGGACTCAACCATGCAGGCGATCGAGCACACCGATCATCCGCTCGATCGCATCCTCGATCGCCGCGTCGTCGATCCCGAGGTGCACGACCAGTCGGATCTCCGAGAACTTGTTCGGATAGCAGAGCACGCCCGCTCGTCGCAGCGGCGCGCAGATCGTCTCCGCCGCATGCCCGCGCGGCAGCACGAACACTGCCATGTTCGTCTGCGGCTCGATCGCCGTCCATTCGTCGCGCTCGCGCAGCGCCGACCAGAGCCGCCGCGCGCGACGATGATCCTCGGCAAGCCGCTCGACGTGATGCTCGAGCGCGTACAGCCCCGCGGCCGCGAGCACGCCTGCTTGCCGCATCGATCCTCCGAACCCATGCCGGAGCCGGCGCGCCTGTGCGATGAGCTCCGCTTCACCAGTCAGCACCGAGCCCGCGGGACAGCCGAGGCCCTTGCTCAGGCACACGCTCACGCTGTCGGCCACGCTCGCTAGCTCCGCCAGCGATCGGCCCGTCGCTACGTGGGCGTTCCAAAGCCGCGCACCATCGAGGTGGATCGGACGTCGCTCCCGGCGGGCCAGCTCGGCGATCGCCGCTTGCTGCTCGTGCGCCCAGATCGTCCCGCCCGCGAGCCCAACCGTGTTCTCCAACCACACCAGCCCAACCGGCGGCCAGCCGCAGCTCTCCTCCCACAGCAGCGCGGCGAGATCCTCGGCCTCGAATCCGGTCCGGCTCCCGAGCGGCATGACCTGGACCCCGGACAGCCGGGCGGCCGAGGCGTCCTCGTGGACCTGCACGTGCGACTCCCAAGCGCAGGCGAGCAGCTGTCCCGGGCGCGTGTGGGCTGCGACCGCCAGTTGGTTCGCCATCGTCCCGGTCGGCACCAACAACGCCGCGGGCTTGCCGAGCCGCGCAGCGACTCGGCGCTCGAGCTCGATCACGCTCGGGTCGTCACCATAACAATCGTCGCCGACCTCGGCGTCGGCCATGCACGCGCGCATGGCTGCGGTCGGACGCGAGACGGTGTCGCTACGGAGATCGATGATCTGCACGCCCGCTTTGTATCAGCGCGCGACGCTCTAAGGATCCTGCGCCGGAGGCAGCAGCGGCACCTCGCCGTCCTCGGGCTCGTCTTGGTCGGGCTTTTGCTTGGGCTTCTGATCGGGCTCGGGCTCGTCCTTGGGCGGCGGCGGAGCCGGCTGGCCGCGCTCGGCCCGGACCTTCGCGGCGAGCCCGTCGACGATCGAGCTGGGCAGGTGGACCGGACCGGCACCGGTCGAGACCGACACCTGCACGCTCGGTCGTCCGGACGCGTCTTCCATGGCGAACATCTCGAGGCTGCCGCTGCCGCGCGCGTCACCATCGACGGGAAAGTCGAACAGGATGTAGCCGGCCTCGGCGTCGCGATCGACGATCGTGTAGCCGCGATCGACCCGGAGGTAGCGGATCGCCGTCGGCCACACCTGATCGAAGGGATAACTGAGCACGCGGCGGTTCTCGATCAGCGCCAGCGGCTGGGTAGCCATGCTCATCGGAGCGGCCCGCCCGTCGCGCCCCGCGGGGGCGCTGCTCGCAGACGCCGGCTCGGCGAAGAGCGATCGTGTAGCGAGCGTGCCGGCTCCCACCGTCAGCGCCGAGAGCAGGACGATCGCCCCAGCCCTTCGCGTGCGAGCTGCGGCGGAATGGGGAGCTATGTGGTCCCGCGTGGGAGCAGTGCGATCGGCCAGCCGGCGAGGGGAGCTCATGGCCGGACGCTAGGAAGTGGTGGTCAAGCGGACAAATTTCCGGCACGTTTGGAGCTGCACATGTCGTCTGGCCAGGCTGCCGACGAACCAGCGAAGCGGGCGGTGCGTTCGGTCAGCCACTCGGGCGTCCACCGCCCGAGCGTCCGTACCCGACCTGGGTCGGCATGTGTAGATTGGTCCAGCGGGTCCAAGACGGACAACAGCAGCAGTCGCCGGGAATCGTCGCCCGTCCATCAGCGGAGGTCAGCAGCAGATGTCACGTGAAAATTCAGCCCTGATTGCCCTCGAAGAGCTCAAGAACCTCGAAGCTCAGCGGGTCCAGGCAGTCCACGACGAGCACAAGGCTCGTGAAGAGGCAGAGCGTCGCCGCCGTGAAGAGGAAGAGCGTCGCCGCCGTGAAGAGGAAGATCGGATCCGTCGCGAAGAAGAAGAGCGGCTCCGCATCGAGCAAGAGGAGCGCGAGCGCAGGGAGCGAGAGGAGCGGATCCGCGTGGCCGAAGCCGAAGCCCGCGCCCGCGCCGAGCAAGAGGCACGCCTGCGCGAGGAGCAGATGCGGCTCGATGCGCAGGTCAAGATGGCCGAGCGCAAGAAGACGCCCTACTGGCTCTACGCGACCGCTGGCGTGCTCGCGGTCGGCTTGGCGGTTGGCGGCTACTTCTTGTGGGAGAAGAAGAAGGAGAACGACGCGATCGCCGAGGAGAAGGCCAAGAAGGAGGCCGAGATCGAGGCGCACAAGAAGACGCTCGAGGAGAAGGAGGCAGCGATCGCCGCCCTCGAGGCCGAGAAGGCCAAGCTCGAGAAGGAGCAGGAGGAGCTCGACAAGGCCGCCGAGGATCTGAAGAAGAAGCTCGACGCCGCCACCGATGAGGCCTCCAAGGCCGCGCTCTTGGAAGAGCAGAAGGCCCTCGAAGACAAGAAGGCCTTGTTGTCCAAGAAGATCTCGGCCAACAAGGCCAAGACTGGCGACAAGCCCAAGCCGCCCGCTACCAAGGAGCGCACCAACAAGATCAAGCTCGGTGACGGTGACGGCTCGGCGCTCGGCGGCCTTTGATTCGGCGACCGAAGCCCAACCAGAATCGAACCGTGGAAGGCGCTGGCCCTGGCTGGCGCCTTCTTTCGTTCCATCGCCAGAGCCGACCGACCCCCCTTGCGGCGCCCGTGCGGCCGTGCTAGCACACGCACCCCAACACGGTCACGGCTCGGTGGCCAAGCGGTAAGGCAGAGCTCTGCAAAAGCTCCATTCGCCGGTTCGATTCCGGCCCGAGCCTTCGAAAAGGGACCCCTCGCGGGTCCCTTTTCGTTTTAGTCAGCGCCCACAGGGCGCTGATGGCCTTCGGCGTCGGGGAGAGGACGGCGGGAGACCTTCGGCCCCGGAGGCCTTCGGCGTCGGGGGAAAGGACGGCTGGGACCTTCGGGAGCGGGTGGGAGCGCGATCTCAAGGTTCGGCTGCCCGCGCCGTCGCGGGCAGCTCCTTCCACAGCACGTAGCTCTGCGCCATCTCGTACTCGAAGTCGCCCATCATGTTGGCGTCGAGGACCTTGCGCATCAGCTCGATCCCGGCGTCGTGCTTGCCGGATCGCCAGCGTCGCAGGCCCTCGTAGAAGTACGCCTCGGAGCGCTCGCGGGGATCGTCCGCGGCCTCGATCAGCGCGTCGAAGTCGAGCTCGCCAAGGCCGTAACGGGCGACCTTGGTCGGCCAGGGCTCGTGGCCACCCGCCACGTAATCACGCAGGGTCTGCTTGGCTTGCTCGGGCGGCGCCTGCCCGAGCCGCTCGGCCAAGTCGATCATCCACAGCGAGAAGTACACGCGCAGGTCCTCGTCGACGGCGTCGTTGGCCAGCGCGGCCTCGTAGATCTCGCGGGCCTCGTCGAGCTGCCCGTGCGTGACCGTGAAGATCAGCGGGGTCGCATAGACCGTCAGGCGTGCGGGCGCGAGCAGCTTGGCCTCGCGGAAGTCCTCCATCGCGGCCGCGTTGTCGCCCAGCCAGAAGTGCACGCGGGATCGGCGGGTCAGGAACTCGACTCGCAGCGGATCGTCGAGGCCGGGGTAGGAGAGCAGCATGTCGAGCGAGCGCAGAGCCTCGCGTAGGTGCGCGACCGCTTGCTCGCGCTCACCCCCGAGCAGGTCCGTCTCGCCTTGCTGCATCGCCGAGCGGATCTCCCAGTCGTAGCGGGCTAGCTGATCCTCGAAGGGCAGCTCGTCGAGGCGCGCGAACCACTTGCTGGCCTCGTCGAACTCACCGCGTCGCATCGCGATCGTGCCGAGCAAGAGCAGCGCGCCCGGCTGCGGCTCGATCTCGAGGCTGCGCTCGAGCAGCTGCTCGGCTTGGGTGATCTGCCCGGCCTGGAACCATGCGTGCGCGAGCGTGAGCCACGCGATCGAGAGGCCGGGCTCGACCGGTCGTTGTGGCCACACCTCGGCGGCGCGGCGATGAAAGTCCTCGATCCGCGCGAGCATCTCGGTGGCTTCGTCGGGATCGCGATCGGCGGTTTGCTCGAGCACCGCTTGATAGAGCTCGGCGAGCTCTTCGTAAGCGCGGTGGAGATTGGCGTGACCGGTCGTTCGATTCTTGCCTGCGAGCGCGCGCTCGAACTGGAAGATCGCGGCCTGAAACAGCCCTTCGGCTCGCAGCACGCGTCCACGCGCGAGGTCGGCCGGCGCGTGGTCGGGGAAGCGCGCGAGCGTTCGCCGAGCGAGGTTGTCGACGATGCCCCAGCTCTGTCGGAGGATCTCTGGCGGCAGCTCGGTGTCGGGTGTCGGCTCGAACTCCATCTCCAGCTGGTCGAGCGCCAGCGGTGAGCGCATGTTGGGGTCAGCCGCGTCGGCGAGCATGTCCCGCAAGGTCTTGCTCGCCGTGTCGAGCTCGAGACGATCGAGCGCCTCCACGCCCTCCTCGATCCGATCGGCGCGCAAGTAGAGGCGCGCGAGCAAGTAGGGGGTGAAGGGCGCCCGCGGATCACCACGACCGAGACGGTTCTGGTGCTTTTGCGCCTCGCGGAACCGCTCGAGGTAGAGGTCGGCCAGCGTGTCGACCAACCAAGGTGAAGGGAACACCCCGCTGACGTCCTCGAGCAGCCGCTCGAGCTCGTCATAGAAGCTGGGATCGGGCGAGAAGCCGCGCCCTCGCTCGATCCAGTCGCGCAGCTGGCCGAACGCCTTCTCGGCGTGCTCGCGCTGCTCGGCGGTTCCGAACGCCTGCTCGACGAACAGCCCGAGCGTCGCCGGCCGCTCGTCTCCCGTCGGTGCGGTGGCGTCGTAGATCCTGCGCGCCGCGGCGGCCAGCTCGGGGTTTGCAGCCGGCGAGCGCAGCTCGCTCGGCACCCACATGCCAACCATCTGCTCGAGCGCTTCGACGGCCAGCTCGGGCTCTTGCTTGCTCAGCGCCTCGTCGAGGTAGCCGATCAGGTAAGTCTGCAGGCGCTCGCGCAGGGCCGCTCGCTCGGGGCTGCCCAGCGGCAGCAGCTCGTAAGCGTTGCGGGCCAGCGCGTAGTCATCGAGCGAGCGCAGCTCGGCGGGCACGTCGATCGCGGGCGGCGAGCTGCTGTCCGAGCGGTGGCCGCAAGCCGGCAGGGCGAGCAGGGACAAGGCGAGGAGCGGGGCCGAGAGCGCGTACGTGAGCCGTTTCGCCACTGGCGAAGTGTACGGAGCATGGCTGCGCGGGGCCAGCCGAGCCTCGTCGGCGGGGTCGTGGTGGTACGCGCGTGAGGAGTGCAGCTCAGCGCCGCCGATCCCGGCCGCCAAACCCACGCTCTGACCAGCGCAGGGCGAACAGGATCGAGTGCACCGCTCCCGTGTAGATCGCGGCGTTGGTCGGCGTCGCCCGGCCCTGGAGCACCGCGTTGGCCGAGGGAGCGTTGAGATCGGCGCCGCTCTGCTCGAACGCGATCGCGGCGGTCGGATCGAAGGCCGGATCGACGCCGCCCGGGCCGACCCGTGTGGGCACCATGAAGTCGAGCGAGTAGGCTGGGACCAGCGACCAGGTGCCGTTGCGGGTCGGCAGGTTGAAGCTGGTCCCGAAGCTGCTGAGGATCGTCCAGCCGTCGTTGTTGGCTGCCGTCAGCGCGCTGGGCCGCACGCCAGGGGAATTGAAGCCGGCGCCGAGCAAGAGATCGACTCGCGGCACGCAGCGGGCCCGTCGCTTGGTGCTCGGATCGATGCCCTCGTTGCCGCTGCACAGCACCTTGTTCCACGGCAGGTTTGCCCCGATCACGTCATCCATGCGGTAGCGGGCCCACAGCTCGGCACCGAAGATGTCGACGTGGCCGCGATAGATCGTCGTCTCCGACAGCGTCGCGCTGTCGCGGTCGAGGCCGACCAGCTGCAGGCTCCGGTGATCTCGGCCGCCACAGCCACCACCGCGCTCCCAGCCGGGGCAGCGATCGATCCAGTACAGGTTGCTGTCCAGCGCCCAGTTGCCGACCTCGCCGGCGAGGCCGATCGCCAGCTCGCGCGGGATGATCTCGCTGACCGTCGCGTCGACCGGGCTGGCGATCTCGCAATTGGGCAGGTCGCTCTTTTGCTCGGCCACCTCGCTCGGTACGCAGACCGCCGCCTGGCCATGCAAGGTGACGCGGCCTTGATCGAGCAGCGGCTGCGTGCGGAAGCGGATGCCGAGCGTCACGCGGTTGCGGATCACGAACGCGAGCCCGACGGTCAGCGCGATGTCGAGGCGGCTGGCGTTCGGCTGAAGCCCGAACCAACGCAGCCGAGTGTTGCCGCGGAAGCTCAGCCGCTCGGCGCAGATCGGGTTCTCGACGCTCGCGCTCGCCGGCTCACAGCCGGTGTCGTCGGACGCAGTGAGCACCGAGTCGACGTCGCGGGCGAAGTAGCTGCGCTGGCGGGGGAAGTGCAGCGTCGCGCCGATGCTCATGAAGTCGAGCGGGTTCCAGGCGACCGCGAGATCGATGTCGGTCCGCATCTCGAGCATCCCGCCCTTGCGCAGGCTCGGGCACACGCGCGTGCGATCGAGCCCACAGCCGAAGTCCTGCTCGCCGACGAGGTGGTACGAGAGCGAGGGATCGCTGTCGATCCGGAACCGGCTGTCGAAGGTGTGCACGGCCGCCCCGATAGCGATCGGATCGAGCATGAAGCTGACCCCGACGAAGTAGTCGAACACCGGGTTGGCGAGCTGCGGCCACTCGGCGAAGTTGCCGGTCGGGCTCCCGTCGGGGTTGATCGCGAAGCGCCGGACCGAGAGGTGATCGACGCCGGTCCGCAAGGTCGTCTGGAAGTGCAGGCCCGGCAGCGCGCCGAGCATCGCCGGGTTGTGATAGATGCCTGTGACCGAGCGCGTCGCGGGCCCCTGCGCGTCGGCTCCTGCGAGCCGGTTGGCAACACCCGGCGCCGCGGCGGCCGAGCGAGCAGATCCGAACACCGCGAGCGCGAGCGGGAGCGCCACGGCGAGGCGTGACCACCTTTGCCGTCCGGCCCCGAGCGACCGCACTCCGGAGCTGCCGAGATCCCGGGTGCGGGAGCGGAGCATCGGCGGGCAGCATACCCGCTTCGCTTCGGAGCGCAGACTGCCGGGAGCTGCGGACAGCCTCGGCTGGGACCCTCGGGAGTGAGTTCGTTCAAAGCAGGCGGCCTGCGGCCGCCTTCTTGGACTTCTGTGTGCTTCGGTTCAGCGCGCCCCGCGAGTCGGTACAGGATCCTAGCGGGCGGTGTCGCGGACAGCGTGACAACGAACCGCTCGGTGCTCTAGGATCGCCGCGTCGATCCGCCGCGTCGGCCTGCCCCAGCCAGCCGGGGCCGAGATGGGCGGCCCAGGAAACGGCATGAGCAAGACGGTCCACGAGTTCGAGTGCCGAGAAGACATCTGGAAGCGAGTCGAAGCCCTCGCCAAGCGGCGTGGCGTCACGACCGACGAGATCATCCAAGCGGCGCTGATCCAGCTGTTCACGCGGAAGAAGGGTGAAGCCGCTGCGGACGCCGGGACCTCGCCCGTGGTGTCGGCCCAGACGCCCAAGCCCGCACCCGCTCCGTCGCGCCCGAGCGCAACTCCGCCCGGACCGAGCGCCAGCGCGACCCCGGTTCCCTCGGCGGCTCCGTCGGGACCGCCTCCGCCACGACCGGGTCTGCCCAAGCCTCCCGGCCCTCCCGGTGGAAGTCGGCTTCCGCCGCCGAGCCGCATGCCCACGCAGGGCGTGCCCGGAGCTGCGCCTGCCTCGGCGGCGCCTGCCAAGAATCGACCGCTCTTCCTGTTCTTCGAGGGCAACTGGTACACGATCGATCAAGATCAGTTCGTGATCGGTCGCGGCAGCAAGTTCTCGGATCTGCCGATCAAGGACGCCAACATCTCGCGCCGTCACTGCGCGGTGGTGCGGCGCAACGGCGACTACTTCATCAAGGATCTCGGCAGCACCAACGGCATCGAGTTCGCCGGGGTGCGCGTCGACGATCATCGGGTCGAGGAGGGCAACGTGTATTACCTGTGTGATCACGAGCTGCGCTTCTCGTTC
>CBFGLP010000192.1:0-2018 GCA_965649595.1 uncultured Myxococcales bacterium
GGCACCTCGATGGCCTCGCCGCACGCGGCTGGTGTCGCCGCGCTGGTCGTCGCGCAGGGCGTCACCAACCCCAAGGAGGTCGAGCGAGTCTTGAAGGAGACCGCCAAGCACCCCAACAAAAAGACGTGGGACCAGGAGTACGGGGCCGGCGTGATCGATGCCGAGGCGGCAGTGATCGCGGCCCGCAGCAGCTATCGGGCCGAGCGGCTCGGGTTCGCGGGCTTGCTCGGGCTGCTCGGCATGGGCGGGCTGGGGTTGGCCGGGATCGGGGCGACGGCGATGACTCGCGGGAGCCTCGCTAGGCGGACCGTGATCGCCGGGACCGGGCTCTTGGTCGGCGCCGGGCTGGCGGTTGGGGCGATCGGAGCTCCGCTCGCGTACGGGATCGGCTCGATGTCGGCGGCGACGTTTGGGACCGGTGCGCTGCTCGGGTCGGGCGTGCTGCTCTCGGCGCTGCTGCCGGTGCTGGCGGTGTTGCTGATGCTGCAGGTCAAGCCGCTGCGCGGGTTCTTGATCGGGCTTTCGCTCGGGTGGGCGGCCTTGCTCGCACACGGGGCGGTGGTGCTGCCGACGTTGATCGAAGGCGTTCCTGGTGGTGCGGGTTGGGACCGACTGTGGCTGGCTGCGAACGCGATCGTGTGCTTGTGGCTGGCGCGGCGGGTCGGGAAGTCGGGCTGATTCGATCAGGCATTCGTGCGTGATCGTAGGGGCCGATCGGTGGATGCCGATCGGCCTTTCGTTCTCAATCCCCGAGCACGGGGATTGACGGATCAAAATCGCAGCCTCGGGCGATGATCGGATCACGCCGTGCAATGAAGCGCCCATGATCACGATCATCCGACCCCAAACACGAAGAAAGCGAGCACGCCTCAATCGAGGACATGCTCGCATTCTCCAAGCGACAACGGCTCAAAAGCGCGGCGGCACGAGCTTCTCCCGCTCCCAGAACCGGTGCTCCGCGATCGCCCGCACGACCCCCTGCACGAACGCCGGCGTGACCGACCCAGGCGTCACCACCACGCCAGGCGGAAGCTGCTGCTGCGTGGGCACCTGCCCGAGCTCCTCCCCGAGCACCTCGAGCAAGAACCCGGTCCCCTCCGCGCTCGCGGCGAGCGGCTTCGAGTGGCGGAACGCCTGCTTTAGGAAGGGCGCCGCCTCCTTGCTCGCGCGCAGCGAGTCGACGCTGCTGCGCCCGCCAGGCACGTAGACGGCGTCGTACACGAGCGAGTCCGTGGTCAAGAACGAGGCCCTGGCCTCGAGCCCGCTCGCGCCGACCGGTCCGAGCACGAGCGAGATCAGCTCGGCCGTGGCCCCGCCCTGGGCGAGCGCGGACAGCAGCGCGGTGACCTGGCCTGCGTCGACACCGGGGGCGACCAGCACGGCGACCTTCCTGCCGCGGATCGAGGTCTTGTTCGTGCTCGCCATGCTCAACGCGGGCGAGATCAGCGGGTTGGCCACGCCCTGGCCGCGACGCCGCAGCTGCACGCCGATCCCCGCCGCGACCGCCTCGGCGAGCTGCTCGTCGATCCGCGCGAGGATCTCGTTGACGTAGCGATCCCTGATCTCGAACCGCTGGACCTTGCCGAGTTCGAACCGATAGGCCTCGAGGATGTGGCGCTGCTCAGCCGGCGACATGCTGTGGAAGAACATCGCGGCCTGCGAGAAGTGATCGGCGAAGCTCGGCGAGCGCTCGCGGGTCTTGTAACCGGAGACGGGCTCGGGGAAGTGCTCGTAGCCGAGCGGGCCCGCGAGGGCCGGGCAGCCGCCGCCGATCGAGTTGGGCAGGTAGTTGGCCTTGAAGGTCGGGACCTGGTGCTGGTGGAAGCCGTCCTGCTGGGTGTTGTGCACCGGCGAGATCGGCCGGTTGATCGGGATCTGCGGGAAGTTGGGCCCGCCGAGCCGGGTCAGCTGCGTGTCGAGATACGAGAACAGCCGCGCCTGCATCATCGGGTCGTCGGTGAAGCCAATGCCCGGCACGACGTTGGCGACACAGAACGCGACCTGCTCGGTCTCGGCGA
>CBFGLP010000193.1:0-4676 GCA_965649595.1 uncultured Myxococcales bacterium
GTCGATCCTCACCAGCCGATCGAGGACCCCTCCAGCGAGGCGCTCGACTACTTCAACCGCGCGCTGACCCGGCTCGACGCGAGCGAGCCCGGGGCCGACAAGGTCCGGGTGCTCCACCTCGGCGACTCTACGCTCGGCCTCGACGGGATCACCCACTCGATCCGCAAGCGCATGCAGGGTCGCTTCGGCGACGGCGGCCCGGGCCTGCTGCTGCTCAAGCGCTACTCGCTGTCCTACAAGCCCGCGGTCGTGCAGATGCGCGGCGGCGACGACTGGACACACTGCTACATTGCCTATCTGTGCCGCAACGACGGCCGCTACGGGCTCGGCGGGCTGATCGTCAGCGCCAGCGCCGGCGCGTCGACGACCTTCGCCAGCCATCGCGACGCGCCGATCGGCACGCACTTCTCGACCGCCGAGCTGTGGTACGCGGCCAGCGAGGTCGGCGGCGCGATCGAGATCGAGGTCGACGGCGAGCACGTCCGCACGATCGACAGCAAGGCGCCCGGGATCGAGGGCCTCGAGGATCGCTGGGAGACGATCGAGCTCGAGCCAGGCCCGCACTCGCTCGAGGTCCGCGCGGCCGGGGGCGGCAAGAGCCGGATCTACGGCATGGTGCTCGAGAGCGAGCGCCCTGGGGTGGTCTGGGACGGCACCTCGATGATCGGCGCGTTCACCAAGCGCCTGCTCGCCTGGGACCCGGACCACATCGCCGCGCAGGTCCGCCACCGCGACCCCGCGCTGATCGTGTTCACCTACGGCGGTAACGATCTGCGCCGGATCGTCGCCGGCTCGCTCGACGAGGACGGCTACGTCGCCGAGGCCGGGGCAGTGATCGATCTGGTTCGCTCGGGCAAGCCCGAGGCCTCGTGCCTGATCACCAGCGTCATCGATCACGGCCGCTCGGGCACCTACACGGTCGAGCCCGAGCACGTCGCGATCATGGTCGCCGCCCAGCGCAGGCTGGCGCTCGAGAAGGGCTGCGCGTTCTTCGACAGCTGGACCGCGATGGGCGGGCCCAACTCGATCCGCGCTTGGCTCAATCAAAAGCCGCGCCTCGCCGAGCCCGACCTCAAGCACCTCAACCACCGCGGCCGCGACCTGATGGGCCAGTGGATCCACGAGGCCCTGCTGGCCAGCTACGTCGCGTACCGCCGAGCGGGGATCGACGAGTAGCCGGTGATCAGCCCGAGCTTGCTGATCGTCCACGCGGTCCTGGCCCTGCGCGCGCTCTTCGAGCTCGACCCGGGCGAGGCGCTCGAGCACGCGCGGGTGGACGTGCGCGGGCACGAGTTTTGGTTGGTGCGTGGCGACGAGCCTCCAGCCGCGCCCTGGCGCGAGGCTCAGGCCGACGACGTGGTCACCTATCGGGTGCTGGTCGAGCCGGGGCTCGAGGCCGAGATTCGCGACTTCGTCGAGCTGGTCGATCGCACGCTGACCGACCCCGATGGCTGGGGTGCGGCCGGGCGTAGCTTCGTCCGCGTCGACTCGCGCGCCGCGATGTCGATCGTGCTCGCGCAGCCGAGCACCGTCGACAAGCTGTGCAAACCACTGCGAACCCGCGGTCGCTACTCGTGCGGTCGCGGCGGGCGAGCGATGCTCAACCTCGGCCGCTGGCAGGTCGGCTCGCTGGCATGGACCGCGACGCTGCTCGAGTACCGGACCTACATGGTCAACCACGAGGTCGGGCACCTGCTCGGGATGCCGCACCTCGACTGCCCCGCGGCGGGCGAGCCTGCGCCGATCATGCAGCAGCAGACCTTTGGGCTCGATGGGTGCTTGCCGAGCTCGCGGCCTTCGACGGGCGAGCTCGAGCGGCTGCGCAGGCGTTGGTCGAAGTAGAGCGGCGCGCGACGAGTACACTGAGCGCGATGCTCCGCCGCCCGCCGCCGCTCGCCTGCCCGGTGTGTGCCAGCGAGAACGCGAGCGATGTCGATGCGCTGGCGGTGCGGCGCTGCGCGGGCTGTGGGATCGAGTTTCGCCCGCGCGTGCGCGTGCCGATGCGCTCGTACGGGCCCAATGACCCGAGCAAGCCGAGCGCGTCCGGTTGGGCGCTCGTCGGCTTCTTCGTGATGTGTGCCGTGGGGATCGGCATTCGTGAGGCCGAGCGCTCGCCACCTTCCTACAATCCCTCGCGGGGGGCACCGACCTACCAGCCGGTCGAGCTACCGCCGATCGAGCTGCCACCGATCGAAGCTCCCCCGCTCTACGACGCGAGCACGCTGTTCCCCGAGCCGCCGGATCCCGAGCCGCACCGGATCATCCGGCGCGACGGCAAGCTGTGGGCGAGCGGTGTGGTCCCGGTCGGCGTACGCCGCTTTTCGTCGGTGAGCGTGCGGGCCCACTTTCGCAGCTCGCAGGGTTACGAGCTCGACAGCGTCGAAGCGGTGGTCGCCTGCCCGAGGCTCGCGGAGCTCCCCTGCCCCTGGGCGCTCGACGGCGCCGTCGAGGCCTTTGCCACCGACTCGGTGCGGTTCGAGAGCGCAGGGGTCGAGTGGTTCTCCGACCTGAGCCCGCAAGCATGGGTTCGCGTCGAGTTCGACGCGCAGGGCAAGCGCACGGGCATGGTGGCCGACCCCCCCCGCTTCGAGCCCCGCCGCGCCAAGCTCCGCCTCGCTGAGCACGAGGTCTTCATCGACTTCGATCTGCGCGACGAGAGCCGGATGCTCCTTCGCACCGAGCGGCTGGTCCTGTTCGATGCCGAGAACCAGGTGCTCGCGGTGCTGACCCCTCCGCGCGAGGGCTGGAAACCAAAGCGGCCGATCGATCTGCCGCGGCTCGACGTCCCGGTCGCGCGCTATGAGCTGTGGGTCTGGGGATCGATCTACGAGCCCGACCCGCTCACGGGGCTAGATCAGTAGTCGGTCTGGCGGAACTTCCAGTACGCGAGCCCGAGCACCAGCGCCGTCCAGATCACGCAGACGAACAGCGGCTGCGGATCGAAGTCCGGCAGGTTGACGACCGAGACGGTCGCGGTGGTCTTGAGCACGCCGAAGTTCGGCGTCCACTCGAGCGCCGACTTCAGCCCGCGCACCCACGCCCCCTTGAAGGGCATGATCGTCAGCACCTGCAGGATCGAGTCGACGAACAAGTAGTAGATGTAGCCGACCACCATGCAGAGCGTGCCGCTGCGCGAGAGCACCCCGAGCAGCACGATCAGCCCGAACAAGGTCGCCGCTGCCAGGATCTGCGCGGGCATGACCAAGAACAGGCTCGGGTGCCAGATGCCCGTGCGCACGCCCAGCCCGACGAAGAGCAGCATGTTGGCGCCCGCGACCGCGACCGTGAACAGCGCCAGACCGCCGAGGTACTTGCCCAAGAACACCTGCCAACGCGCGAGCGGCTTGGCCAACACGATGTCGATCGCGCCCGACTCCAACATCGCTGGGAAGTAGTTCGCGCTGGCGCCCAAGAACAGCAGCATGCTCAGCGAGAAGATCAGCCCGCTGACGAGCGAGAGCAGGCCTTCGAGCCCGCGTCGCGCTGGGTCGAGCCGCGCCTGCTCGCGCACGAACTCCTCTTGTGCGCGCACGCGCTCTTCGAGCTGCGCCTGGCCCTCCTCGCTGAAGGGATCGACGTCGGAGTCGCTCCCGAGCGCCGTGCTGCTCGCGTAGGTCATCGCCCACTGGCCCTCGAGGAACTCGTAGCCGTGCTCGGTCCCGAGGATGCTGACGTGCTCGCGCTCGACCCCGTCCTCGTCGACGACCCGGACCGGCTGCGCGAGCACGATCGCGAGGATCGAGAACACCAGCAGCAACGCGACCATCACCAGGAACACCACCTGCTGACGAGACTGCCGCCAGGTGTCCGCGATCATTGCCCACAACGCGCTCATGGCATCCCTCCGTGGCGCGCGACCTGAAGGCCGCGATCCGCCCCGATCATCTGAATGAAGGCCTCTTCGAGCCGGACCTTGTGCGGCTCGACGGCGTAGACCAGCACCTTGGCCGCGCGCAGCTCGTCGATGACCGCCGAGATCTCGTCTTCGTCGACGAGCTCGAGCGCGAACCACTCGTCGGGCTCGCGCACGGCCGCACGCTCCTCGAGCTTGGCCCACAGCTCGGCCGGCAGCTTGCCGGTCCGGAAGCGCACCCGCAGCTTGGCGCCCGCGGCCGCCCCGGTCAGCTCGGAGACCGTGCCGACCTGCAGGACCTTGCCCTTGTCCATGATCGCTACGCGATCACAGAGCACCTCGATCTCCGAGAGCAGGTGCGAGTTGATGAACACCGTCGCCCCTCGCTCGGTCGCCTTGCGGATCACGTAGCGGAGGCCCTGACGGGCGACCGGATCGACGCCGTCGGTCGGCTCGTCGAGGAACACGATCTCCGGATCGCCGACCAGCGACTGGGCCACGCCGACCCGCTGGGCCATGCCCTTGGAGAACTTCTTGACCTTGACGTCTCGCCACTCGCTGAGCCCGACGAGATCGAGCTTGCTCTCGACCTCGCGCTCGAGCTCGGCGCCGCGCAAGCCCCCGAGCGCCCCGAAGTAGCGGCACACGCCCGCCGCGGTCAGGTAGCTCGGGAACCGGTGGCCCTCGGGCAGATAGCCGACCTTCTGCCGCGCCGCGGGCATCCGGATGTCGAAGCCCCGCATCGTCGCCGCGCCGGTGGTCGGCCGCACGATCGAGAGCAGGATCTTGACCAAGGTCGACTTGCCGGCGCCGTTGGGTCCGA
>CBFGLP010000194.1:0-10874 GCA_965649595.1 uncultured Myxococcales bacterium
GCTCGCACGGCTCGCACGGGTCGCACGGCTCGCACGGCAGCCACGGGTCGCACGGGTCGCACGGCTCGCACGGGTCGCACGGCTCGCACGGCTCGCACGGAAGCTGGTAGTCGAGCCAGCTTCGACAGCCCTCGAGCTGCCAGCGCTACAGAGATCGACGATCAGGGGCGAGTGCAGCTCAGCTGTGCTCGCCTTTTGCATTGCAGGAGCGACCCATGCTCGACTCGGACAGCGCACCTTCTTCTGACGAGACCGTGATCGAGCGGATCGCCAACAAGGCGCCGCGGGTCCACATCCTCACCGGAGCGATCTGCAACAACAACTGCGTGTTCTGCATGGAGGAGGATCGCGACCAGCGCTACGTGACCAACTCGCAGACCACCGACGAGACCGTCCGCTGGATCCTCAGCCAGCACGATCGCTTCGAGGAGGTCTGCTTCACCTCCGGTGAGCCGACCACCAACCCGCGCCTCCATCACTGGGTGAAGATGGCCAAGGACGCGGGCGCCCGCTGCATCTCGATGATGACCAACGGACGCGCGCTCGGGCACGAGAAGTACGCCAAGCGGCTGATGGCGCTCGGGATGAACCGCTTCTACATCTCGATCCACGGCCACACCAAGAAGCTGCACGAGGGCCTGACCCGCACACCCGGCAGCTTCGAGCAGACCGTCGCGGGCCTCGACATGATCGCGAGGTTCAAGCGCTACGGGATCGAGCTGCACACCAGCACGGTGATCACCAAGCGCAACCTCCCGCACATGGCCGACATCTATCGCTTCTTGCGCGCGCACGGGGTCGATCAGGTCGTGTTCAACGTGATGCAGGCGAACGGCCGCGCCAACACCTACTTCGAGCTGATCTTCCCGACCTACTCGGAGATCGCCACGGTCGCCAAGGCCTTCATCGCCGAGCAGCGCCAGCACGAGGACCCCGTCCAGGCCTTCTTGGTCGACATCCCGCTGTGCACGACCGAGGGCATCCCCGACTTCAACCGCGGCTACGTCGAGGACTACGTCCACTACGAGCACGAAGACACGCACGGGCTCTTGCGCGACGAGATCCTCGGCGAGCGGGTCGGCGGCGAGCGGGGCGAGCTCGTGCAGATCCGCCGCACCGATCTCGACGACAACGCCCGCCACAAGCGGGCCGAGTGCAAGCAGTGCAAGTACGACTCGGTCTGCGAGGGCGTGTGGGGCAACTACCTGCGGCGGGTGGGCTGGGACGAGCTTCAGCCGGTGACCGGCCACAGCGATCACTCGTTGAGGAGCAGGTCGACGTCGTCCGGGTCGAGCAGCTCGATGTCCAGCTCGTCGAGCGAGAACAGCTCCTCCTCGTCCTCGGGAGCGATCCCCAGCGTCGACTCTCGCGCCGGTAACCGTACGTAGGTGTTCTGCTCCGTCCACAGCGGCTCGGACCCGATCGAGGAGAGGTAATCGTCGAGGTCGTCGTCGCTGAAGAGCATCAAGGGATCGAGGGCAGGCGGCTCGTAGTCGAGCGAGTAGCAGACCCCGTCGAGGGTCGCTCGAACCTGAAAAGACCATTGGCCGGCCCCCGCCGTCGCGTCGGGCGAGCCAGCCCGCAGCCGGTAGTGCCCGTCGGGCGACAACCCGATCTCGAAGCACGCCCCGTCGGCCAAGACCTCCGGGCCGGGCGGGATCGCCTGCCAGTGACAGCTCCCGGGCGCATAGATCCAGCCGCCCGGTGCGTCCTCGTCAGTCTGCGTGGTCAGCCGCTCGGAGCTCGAGTACGTGTCGGGCAGCTCGTCCGGGTGAAAGAGCAAGACTTCGACGCGATGATCGATCGACTTGGTGCTCGCGGGATCGGGGGCGTCCTGTGCCTTGGACCAGCGCTCGCCACAGGCGAGGATCGGTGGATCCACGAACACCACGTCGGCGCGGAGCCCGGCTAGCTCCGTATGTGTCATAGCGAGGCGGGCGGCGAGCGCGAACTCGATGAGGTCGAAGAGAACCTCCCAATCCGCGGGGTCGAGCCTGTCGGCGTCACCACCTTGTTGACCAAACACCTGCAGCGCGCGAGCTCGAAACCGGCTACGTGCTACGGCCGTGCGCGACTCCACGAGATCGTCGAGCGGGCCAGGATCGCAGTCCCACCCAAAGTCGCGGGCAACCCAGCGCAGCAACGCTCGTTCATCGGCGACCTGAGCGTGGACGTGCCCGAGGCTGGCCCAGCTGCTGCGATCGCCACTCAGCAAGCAATACACGTTTTCGGCTCGTAGCGCGGCGAGCTCGATGTCGTAGGCGGTCGAGCCGCTGGCGCCCGTGTGCCCGACCACGAGCACCCGCCGAGGCTCGCCGATCTCGTGCAAATGGGACAGCAGATCGGCGATGAGGGCGATAGCGTCTACGACTTCGCTCTGTTCGCGCGCATGTGCGCACGTCGGGAGCAGGATCGTACGATTGGCCGAAAAGCCAAAGTCGCCTCGCTGCAAGAACTCGACGGTCGGTATCCGTGGGCGAACCATGTCGCCACATGGCTAGCAGGCCGATGGTGGGCGACGACGGACGTGACCGGCCAGCCGTGTTCGCAGGCGTGATCATGGAGGCCAGCGCAGCGTCGATTCATGCGGTCTTTTGCGTAGGTCCACCAGCTTCGGACTTCGGCGTGTGGACCAATACCGACTGTGGTAGAGGTCGCCGGTCGCCGCGCCCGAGGTCCACCTACCCGCGAGATCTCCCTCAGCGATAGGGGATGTAGCCGCTCTCGTCGGCGGCCAGGCCCAGCGCATTCGCGTACCAGCGAAATTCCTTCTTGAAGACGCGCTGATTGACGAATGAATAGTAGCGACCACGAATCCGGGCCTGGTTGCTGCCAGTCCCCGGAGGCGCGCCGTAAACCGGGATCCTGGCCGCCTTAGCCATCCGCGTCATGAAGCAGCGACCGATCACCGTGTCGCGGATGTACGCCTCGATCTCGGCCGCGCTCATCTCGACGAAGGTCTTCGCGTCCTTGCGGATCTTCAGCGGCTTGGTCTTGTCGGCGCCGGCGTTGGCGGCCGCTCGCACCAAGCGGCGAAAGAAGGTCGTCGCGAAGCAGCCCCACACCTTGACGCTCGCGTCGGGCCGGAACGCCGCGCGGAAGTCGGCCACGTCCGGCATGTTGTGGCCGTTGAAGTCCTTCGACCGGCAGTCCTTGTCGCCGGGATCACGCCGATGCGCCCAGGCGCCGCCGCTAGCATAGATCGGACGCTGGTTGGTGTTGACCATGATCGGCCCGCCGGACCATGAATGCGAGAAGACGTGCAGGCCGAGCAGCGAGCCGGGCTGCGCTCTGCCGAGCTGCTTGATGTGCTCGTACACGTGCAGGATCGAGATCGAGTCGTCCGCGTGGCGCTTGTGCTTGTTGTCCGGATCCTTGGCGGGGTAGCGCCGGTCGGTCGGTACCTGGCCTTGCAGCGCCCGATCCAACTCGTGCCAGCCCTTTTGCCCCTTGATTCGACGGACTCTGAGCCCGGTCGCGAAGTCGAAGTGCGTGACGATCGTGTGGTCGTGGATTTTGCGAGGCAGCGTCCGCGCTTTTCCGCTGATCCACGTTCGGCCTTCATAGAGATCGTCGCGCCACGCGTCGCACCAGGCCGAGAAGTTGGCCTTGCCGAGATAGTCCCAGCCGGCCACGAATATGATCTCCTCGTGCGCGCGGCGGAGCTCGAAGGTCGCGGTGAACACCCGCGGGCTGCTGCTGTCGCCCGCGATCCCGTTCGTGCGTGCGACCGTGCAGCACTTGGGCGTCGGCCCGACGAAGGCGAACTGACCCGGCTCGATCTCGACTCTGAAGGGTAAGGTTGGGTGGTTGGGCAGCGTGATCTCGAGCCGCGCCGGGCCGAGCGGGCTCGCGCTCAGGTCGATGTGGAGCCCTCGGCTGGGATCGTCGACGAAGTCGAGCGCCGCTTGGCTCTGCTCGTTGACCAGCCGGGCGCTGGCCGGCGTGATCGCTACTTGGTGTTCATCCAAGCACTCCAGCACCAGATATGCAGCGGTCATGGCGGGCCTTGGCCTTCGACAATGTAGTCATCGAGCGGGGCGAGCAGCTCGATGTCCAGCTCGTCTAGCGGCAGCAGGTCATCGGGCGCAATTGGTCCGAGCGCGAGATCGGGGCCGTGCAGCCGCGGCGGCTCGTCGAGCGGCAGCCTGGCGCAGGCGACCGGGCCGAGCTCCGCGTCGGCGACACCGATCGCGTCGATGTACGCGTCGAGGTCGGCGTCGGTGAAGAGCGTGACGGGATCGGTGTCGGGCGGCTCGTAGTCGAGCGAGTATCGTACGCCCTTGGTGATCGCGTGGAAATGGAACGACCAGTAGCCTTGCCGGTAGGGCGAATCGGCGAAGCGATGCCGCAGGTGATAAGGTCCACCGGACAATCGCAGCGTCGTGTCCTGTGCGACCAAGGGCCGCTCGTCGATCGCCAGCCCGATCTCGAAGCAGGGGCCACCGTGCAGAGCGTCCGGTCCGCGCGGGATCGCCTGCCAGCGGAGCGCCAAGGGCGTATAGATGCGGCCGCCGGGCGGGTCATCGTCGACCAGACTGGCGGGGACCTCGTCGGGGCGAAAGAGCAGGAGCTCGACTCGACGATCAGCGCGGCTGCCCGCCGGGTGAGCGACCCCGTGCTTTGGCCACCGCTCTCCACAAGCGAGGATTGGCGGATCCGCGAACACCAGCTCAGCGCGCAGCCCGGTCAGGTCGGTGCGCGCGACGGCGAGGCGGGCGGCGAGCGCATATTCGATTAGATCGAACAACACCTCCCAATCCGCCTGGTCGAGCGCGCCGGGGCTGACGCCCGCGTGCCCACGCCACTGCTGGGCGTGCGCTCGAAACCCGCTGCGAGCCGCGTCCGTTTTTGGGCCATGGATGCCGTCGATCGGTCCCGGATCGCACTGCCACCCAAAGTGATTGGCGGCCCAGCGCAGCAATTCCTGCTCGTCGGCTAGGTGGGCGTGAGCGCGGGAGTGGCTGGCCCAGCCGCTGCGGTCGCCGACCAGGAAGCAGTACACGTTCTCGGCTCGCAGGGCCGCGAGCTCGAGGTTGTACGCCGAAGCGCCGACGCTGTCCGTGTGCCCGACGACCAGCACGCGCCGGGCCTCGCCAACCTCGTGCAAGTACGCCAGCAAATTGGCGATTAGGGCGATGCCCTCGGCGAGATCACCTCGTCGCTCGGCCTCGCGCGAAGGCGCGGGTAGCATGATCGTGCGATTGCTCGAATAGTTGAAATCACCTCGCTCCAAGTACTCGACGATCGGCGATCCGTGGACGGCCATGCAGCCACGCTAGCAGCCGATCGCTAGCGACGATCTTCACGGCCAGCCGGTCGTGTTCGATGCGTGATCGCGCGACCACGAGGCGCCGATCATGGATCGCACATTTGGCCATTGCCCAGGTTCGATCCAGAATACCCATTTGTCGACGACGGGTGCCAGCTAGCGCCGCTCCCACAGCCCTCGCTCGTCCCGCCGCCAGTGGGAGGGGAGCAGGGGCTCGAGCGCCGCCTCGAAGCCCAGCTCGTAGTCGACGTACACATCGCGGATTCGCCAATCGATCTCACCCTGCTCGTCGGCGATCGCCTCGGTCCAGGCGTCCTCGGGCTTGACTCGCAGCGCCACGTCGACGAATTGCGCGACGATCGGCTGGCTTCGCGCGTCACTGTGAATGACCAGGACGATCGGCCAGCTCGGTTGCATCGACAGGCCGCCCTGCTCGACCTCGAGGCCGGTCAAAGCCTCGCGCAGCTTGGCGACCCACGCGGCGTCGAGCTCGCCGAGCCGCTGCTTGGAGTCGAGCTCGTAGATCTCGATTCGGGTGATCTGCGGCGCGGCGGCGACCAGCGCCTCGCCGGTATTATCGGTGGGGGTCATGCCAGGCGTGATCGGTGGCTCGGCTTCGACCGGCGCGCCCTGGCTCGCGGGCTCGGGCGGCGCTTGGCCCGTCGGCTCTGCGTGCCGGGTCTTACAGCCAGTGAGGAGCAGAAAGGCTAGCAGGGCCCTGAGTGTCTTGCTCGGATGCATCGTGGTCGTCTCCCTCGGCGAGCATGAGCCAGCGGCGTCCGATCGTCACTTGTAGGCGAAGTGTCCGCTCTCGTCCGGCTCGAGGCCTAGGGCGTCTTTGTACCACTTGAACTCCTTGGCATAGGAGCTCTGGTCGACGAACATGTAATTGCGGCCGCCCGCCATCTTGAGATTCGCGCCCATTCCGGGCGGAGCCCCATATACGGTGATCCCTGCGGCCTGGGCCATCATCGTCATATAGGAGTTCTTGAGGATCTGGTCGCGGAAGAAGTCCTCGATCTCGGTCGCGGTCATCTGCAGGACCGTCGTCGAATCCCAGCGGACCGCCAGCTTGGTGGTCTTGTCTTTCGCGCCGGCGGCGACCCGAACCATGTCGCGATAAACGGTGGTTGCGTAGCAGCCCCAGATCTTGGCGATCGCGCCGGCCTTGAACGCAGCCTTGAAATTGGCCACGTCTGGCATGTTCTTGCTGTTGAAGTCCTTCGGGCGCCCGTCCTTGTCACCGGGATCGCGCTCGTCTTGCTTGGCGCCGCCGGCCTTATAGGGCGGGTCCTCGAAGGTGTCGACCACGATCGGCCCACCGGCCCACGCGTGCGAGATGATGTGGAGGCCGAGTAGGCTGCCCGGAAAGTCCTTCCCTAGCGTCTTTACGTGCGCGTAGACGTGGGTGATCGAGCACGAGTCGTCATCGTGGCGCAGCTTGTTGATCGCGTCGTGGTGGACCGAGCCGAGGCGCGTCTTGACGGCTCCTTGCAGCACGCGATCCATCTCGTGCCAGCCGGCTTGACCCTTGATCCGACGGATGCGCTCTCCGAGCCGAAAATCGAACAGCGTTACGACCGTGTGATCGTGGATGAGCCGCGTGGTCTTGACCTTCTTGCCGGAGATCGAGGTCTGGCCCTCGTAGAGGTCGTCCCGCCAGGCGTCGCAGTAGGCGTCGTTGTAGCCGCCGCCGCTGAAGTCCCAGCCGGCCGCGAACACGATCTCCTCGTGCTGCTTGGCGAGCACGAAGGTCGCCGTGAAGTGGACTGGGCTGGAGTCGTCGCCTTCGGTCGCGTGCTTGCGGGCGAGCGTGCAGCACTTGGGCGTCGTGGCTTGAAAGCTCACCTGCTTGGCGCCCTTCTTGGTCGCGATGTCGAGCCGGAAGGGCAGCATCGGGTGCTTGGGTAGCGAGAGCTCGAGCCGGAATTTTCCTTCGAGCGCGCTGACGTCGACGCTCCACCCGCGGCTCTTGTCCTTGCTCAGCGCGGTGCGGGTGCCCGCCTTCTCGTCGACCAGCTCGGCCGCGCTCGGCTCGATCGCAGCGCTGGTCTCGTCGCGGACCTCGATGACGAAGTAGGTTGTGCTCATGCCGACGCCTCCGTGGTCTTGTAGGGATCGAGGCCTGCGTTGAATCCAGGGTCGCGCTCGTCGGGGTGGTGGAGATCGGCCTTCGCCATGGGCCCGAGCTGCGCGTCGGGGCCGGCCTGATGCGGCAGCTCGAGCAGCGGCAGCAGGGCGAACGCGATCGGGGCGATCGCGGCTTGCTCGTCGCCGATCCCCTCGATGTAGGCGTCGAGATCGGCGTCGCTGAACAGCGAGACCGGGTCGCCCTCGGGTGGCTCGTAGTCGAGCGAATAGGTGGTCCCGCGCGCGAGCCCGTGGAAGTGGAACGCGAAGAAGCCGGTCTCCTCGATCGCGTCGCCGAAGGGCTTGCGCAGATCGTAGGGACCCCCGTGAAGGCGCAGCTGCGCGTCCTCCGGCACCAGCCGAGGATCGTCGACCGCCAGCGCGAGCTCGAAGCAAGGCCCCTCGATCGGGTGGGGACCGGGGCCTGGGGTGATCGGCTTCCAGCGGTAGGCGCCCGGCTCGTAGATGCTCTTGCCCGGAGGATCGTCGCCAGCGATCGGATCGGGCAGCTCGTTCGGATGGAACACGAGCGCCTCGACGCGCCGGTTGTCGCGGCACACCGGCGGCCGCTCGATCCCATCGTTCGGCCAGTGCTCGCCGCAGCCGAGGATCGCGGGATCCGTGAACACTAGGTGCTCGCGCAGGCTCGGCAGATCTTCGCGCGCGAGCGCGAGGCGGGCGGCGAGGTCCTGCTCGTACATGTCGAAGAAGGCCTGCCAGTCGGCCAGCTCGAACGCGTCGGCGCTGCCCGCCGCCTGCCCGAACTCATGCTCGTAGCGGGCTCGGAAGGCGTCGCGGGCCCCGGATGTCTGGGGTCCGTCGGCGTTGTCGACCGCACCAGGATCGCAGGGCCAGCCGAACCGGTTGGCGACCCAGCGCAGCACCTCTTGGCCGTCGGCGACCTCGGCGTGCTCATGGCTGTGGCCCGCCCAGCCCTCACGATCGCCGGCCAGGAATTTTTGTACGTTGTCGGCCCGCCGCTCGGACAGGCCGAGGTTGTGCTCGTCCGAGCCGGCCGCGTCGGTGTGACCGGCGATCAAGACCTGACGATCTTCCCCGAGGTCGCGCAGGTGCACGAGCAGGCCCGCTGCCAACGCGATGCCATCGGCGAGGTCGCCTTGCTGCTCGGCCTCGATCGAGGGCGCGGGCAGCATGACCTCGCGATCGGTCGAGAAATTGAAGTCACCGAGCGCGAGCACCTCGACGGTCGGCGGGACGATCTCGAAGCTCGACTGATCGTTGTAGGTGCCGTCGTGGCGGAGGTCGACCTCGACCGGCGAGAGCGTCGGCGAGGCGAGCTCGCCTTGCTGGGGCCCGGCCTCGAGCGTCCCGTCCCACTCGAAGTCATGGCTACCGTCGCTGGTCTGGCCAGCGTCGAGCGCTCGCTCGAGCAGCAGCTCGCCGGGGTAGGCCTGCGAGCGGAGCGAGAGCGTGACCGCCTGTCCGGCCAGCTCGCGCAGCAGGTAGGTGATCGTGATCGGTCCGCGTCGCGGCGCCAGCTCGGGCGGACAGCGGGTGATCAGCAGCGACTTGTCCGAGAGGTCGAGATCGTCGTCGGGCGCTGGCGCTGGTGGTGGTGGTGCGCTCGGGGGAGCCGGCGGCGTGGCCACACCGGGCAGGGCGTCCGCCTTCGGTTGCTCACGAGGCTCGCGCAGCAGCACGAGCCGGCCGGCCTCGAGCGCTCGCGTGGCGGCCAGCTCGAGGGTCTCGATCGCGATCGAGGCGTGCGTGTGGTCGAGACCTTGGAGGAGCGATTCGACGAAGCGACGACCTTCGGGCCAGCGCAGCAGCTCCGCGAGCGCAGCTCGGTGCTCGGTCGGCGAGGTCGACTGGACCAAGCCGGGTCCGGCGAGCGCTGGCGCGCTGCGAGGGCCGAGCTGCCAGGTCGCATCACCGACCGCGAAGCGGCAGCAGGCTCCGACACGACGAGGAGCATGGAAGGGCACGGGGCGAACCCTACCAAGGGTGCGCTCGCTTTGCCCCGGTCGCGAGTCGGGGGGCGGCACCATCGACACGGACCAGGGGGCCTCGTTACCCTGTGTGCGTGGGCGGAGGTCCTGACGAAGGCGAGTGCCTGGTTCCGGCTCGAGGTTCGAGATCGTGCACGAGGGCCAGACGGTGTGGTGCTTCGATCGACGCACCCGCGGGCCGTGGACGGGGAGCGATGGCGGTCTCCGGCACGCCCGGGGCAGCGATCACGGCGGCGATCTTGGGCGCAGGGGCGATCATCCCCGGGGCGATCGCGGTCGCGTTCAATCGGCTTCTGGCTCCTAACCCGCCTCACCGTCGCCGAGCGCCTTCTCGACGATCCGGGTGTCCTCGAGCGCGACCCCGTATTTCTCCGCCTTCTTGCTCTCCGCCTTGCGCTTGGCCTCGAACAGCCGCTTGCTCTGCTCGGTGATCTTCCCGACCGTCACGCTCGGCTCTCGCAGCCGCTCGGGCGGCACGTCGACGTGGCGCTGGCTCGGATCCGCGGGCTTCGGCGGCCCATCGAAGCGAGCCTTCCACTGCGCGAGGTCGCGGATGCCCCAGCTCGGATCGTTGGGGTCCGTAATGATCTTCTCCACGATCGCGTCGCGGTCGACGAACACCGGGTGCAGCTCGGCCGGATCATAGGCCTCGCCGCGATCGAAGAGCCCGCCGCAGATCGAGCGTAGCGAGCACTGCTCGCACACCTGCGCGTAGAGGTGGCCCCACTCGGTCTGCCGGACGGTCTGCTTGTCGTCGAGGAAGTGGACGATTCGCTCCTCGCTCTTGACGATCTTGCGCGTCTCGGTGCTCGCCCACGCGAAGTCGGTCATGTAGCAGAGCGGGACTTTTTCGACCCGGAAGGTCCGACCGCTACGCTGCAAGAGCCGCAGCGCGCGGTGGAGCGAGAGCTCGAAGTCGGCCAGGCGCGGGGTGAATTGATCCTGGTTGACCTCGGCCCGACCCATCGAGGGATCGAGGTTGTTCCACACGAAGTGGCGAATGTATGGGTGATGCTCGATGAAATAGCGAATGTTGCGATCGAGGTGATCGGCGTTGAGCTTGTTGATCACGCAATTGATGTTGATCTCGATCCCGAACTCGTGCGCGTTGCGGATCGCCTCGACCGCGCTCTGGAGCGTGCCCGGGGTCCCGCGCAGGCGATCCTCGATCTCGGGGATCACCGAATAGATCGACACGTGGACCAGCTTCAGCCCCGCCTCGGCCATCGCCTGGGCGAAGCGGCGGTCGGCCAGCCGCGAGCCGTTGGTGATCATTCGAACGTGGAGGCCCTGCTGGCTCGCGTACGCGCAGATCTTCGGCAGCTCGGGGTGGAGGCTCGGCTCGCCGCCAGTCAGGATCACACCGAAGTAGCCGCGCGCGACGAAGTCGTCGACGAGCACCTTCATCGAGGCGAAGTCGTGCGTGTAGGGGGTCGTGGGGTTGGAGCAGAAGCCACAGAAGTGGTTGCAGTGCCGGACGACCTGGATGTAGCCGATGTTCG
>CBFGLP010000195.1:0-13520 GCA_965649595.1 uncultured Myxococcales bacterium
GACGCTCTCAATGAGACGATCGTGCCCGAATATGCGCAATCGCTGAGTGATTTGGAGCTTTTGGAGCAGATTGAGCTGGTCCGGGACGCGCTGGGCGTCACTCCCGAGCAGGACCAGGGCTCGCTAGTTTGGAACCTGGGAATCCTGGAGGAAGAGGCTCTTCGGCGCAATCAGTTGGAGCGGGATCAAGCGGGTGGCGGGCTACGCGATGAGCGTGGCCTCGCTCGGGTCTCGACGCGGCCCACCGGCTCGAACGCGGCGCCGATCGAGGTCGAGATTCCGCCGGAGCTGCGGACGACGATGGGAGCGCCACCCGTGGTGAGCGCGGGTCTCTCCGATTCCCTCTGGCCGGGCCTGGCGACTGGTGGCGCACAGAGCCTCGGCTATGTCCTCTCGCCTCCGATTCAAGGTGGCCTCGCACCTTGGACCTTGGCCTCGTCCCGCATGAACGCCCAGCCGTCGCTCGCGGGCGGCACCGTCGCGCTCGAGCGCTACGCGGGGAGGGGTAGCTCGCTCATCGATGAGTTGCTACCACGATACCTTGGGCCTGAAGGGCAACAATTACGGCTCATAGAGCGAGCGACCCACAGCAATCCGGGGCAGCTCAATTATCTGCCCAACGCGTCCGACGTGGAGCTTGCTGGGTGGTTGAAGAGTGGGTTCACGACCAGGGATCTCGAGGCGGTCCCCGCCTTGATCGCTCGCGCAAACAGTGAAGGGTGGGCGGCCCTCAGCGAGGCTGAACAGCAGCTCCTCGTCGCGGTGCTGAAGAAACATGCCGAGGCTGGTCAGGTGGCTGGGAGCCCGGTAATCTCGGCGACGAAGGTAGCCGAGCTCTCCAGCAAGGCCGAGGTCGCCCCCTTCTTGCACGAGCGTCCTTATGTGGTTGGGCTCGAAGTGCCCCAAACGATGGTGGCTGACGCGAACACCACGTTTCGAGAGCCGGGCGCACGCTTGGCCCACGAGGGCGAAGTGCTGATCGCTGGCGACGCGCGGAAGAATGTCACATCGGTCAAGCCCAACCCATCATCGAGCTTTGCCAAGGCAGCGCCCTATTTGTCGGTGGGAAGCAAAGCACTGATGGGCCTGGGTATCGCTTACTCGGCTCATCGGATTGCCACCGCCGAGCCAGAGAAGCGCCAGCGGGTCGTCATGGAAGAATCCGGCGGTCACGTCGGAGGCTACCTCGGTGCCGGTGGTGGGGTGACCGGCTGCATCGTGCTTGGAATCGCGTCCGGAGGGTGGGGTCTGGTGCTTTGTGGCCTCGGCGGCGCAGTGGTTGGTGGCGGGCTCGGGAGCCTCGCCGGCGGAGAATTGAGCGACGCCATCGACTCGGCGCCTACGGAGCCTAGGTTTCCCCTATATGTATGTTTTGTCGGGGACACGCCGGTGACCCTCGCGGGTGGCAGCGAAGCGCGCATCGATAGCTTGAAAGTCGGGGACTTGGTGCTTGGTTGGGACGAAGACAGCGGGCAGCTCACTACGGGCAAGGTGACAGCGCTTCATTGTCACGAACCCACGCCCATGCTCGAATTGGCCTTGACCTCGGGGGCCAAAATCAAGGTCACTGCCAGCCACCCCCTATATTCTGCCGGAGAATGGCGACGAGCGGGGACACTGAAGGTAGGCGACGAGCTCGCAACGCTCGGTGACGGGACGCTCGTCTCGGAGTCGCTCGTCGCCATCGAGCAGCAAGGCCCGAGCGGTCGCATCTACACGCTGACCGTCGACCGGTGCCACAACTACTTCGCCGGGTCAGTGCTCGCCCACAACAAGTGACCGGCAGGGGGGGTGAGCCCTATCGGCCCCGGTGGGGCCGATAGGCTCCGACGACCACCCACAAAGCGCGCCCGGCATGACTCGAACATGCGACCCTCAGGTTCGAAGCCTGATGCTCTATCCGACTGAGCTACGGACGCGTGGGCGAGCTTCTATCACGCCCCACCTCCCCCGCCAAGACCCGGGGTCGCGCTCGACGCCAGCAGCGCACCGCCCAGCCGGGGCCTCACGCCTCGCGCTCGCCCTGCCCGCGAGTGCGCTCGAGCTCGTCGGCCGCCGCTGGTCGCAACGTCACCCACGCGAAGTCGTGCACGTCGAGGAAGTCTCGCGGCGGGTGACCGAGCTCGCGCAGCTCGTCGCGGAGGGTGCGGGCGACGTCGATGTAGCGTCCGTATGCGGCGTCGCTCGGCTGCTTGCTGGGGCGAAAGCCAGCCCTCCCCACTTCGGCCCGCACGATCTTGCCTTGCATGTCGAACGCGCTCGGCCGTACGCACACGTGGACCTCGGGGGCCAGGAGCGCTCGCGGGGCCGTGACCAGCTGCCACGAGTGCCCGGGCGCTCCCGCGTTGGTGAGGGCCGTCTGTAGACGACCCAGATCGGCCTCGCGGGGATCCTGGGCCAGCTTGATGATCGCGGCGGCGAGCTCCGAGGTGGGCTCGGCCCTGCGCAAGGCCTCGGCTTGAACCGCGGGGACCAGATCGGTGGCCGCGAGCACGTCGGCGAGCCGGTTGCGGATCACCTCCCACGCGCCGCGCTGGTAGGCCTCGGCCAGCGCGACCAGATCGAGCAGCTCGCGGGCCTCTCGGATCGCCGGGTCGCGGTGCCGCTTGAGCCGACGACCTTTGCCGCGGTGCTGCTCGATCCAACCTTCGCCCGCGAAGCCCTTGGTATAGGTCTTGAGCAGCAAGACCAACTGATCCCCGACGCTCGGCAACGACTCGGAGCCGCCGTCGCGTGCGATCCGGGCCCGGAGCTGCCGCTCCAGCTCGGCGGCCGAACCATCGGCGGGCGCTTGCGTGGGCACCAAGAGATTCCAGAACGCCTGCGCGAATGTCCGTAGCTCACCGTCGGCGAAGCGATAGCAGCGCTTACCATCGCGCTCCCACAGAAATACTGCGACGCCCCAGTCGTCTCGGCGAGTATGACGATAGAGACGGTCGATGGCGGGGGCGGTGGGCGATCCGATGGGCTGCATGAACGGGCTCCTTCGACAGACGGACGAATGGGTATGCGTCGCCACGGCGACGTCGGCGGCGAAAGCCACGACGGCAATGAGCGACGCGAGTCAGCGCGGCACGATGCGGCAGGAAGACACGTTCGTGCGGCGAGGACAATCACACCCTGGCGAAATATTGATCCCACCACGGCGCGGATGTGGCGAACTAAAGTGAGTGTAACCCACGGACCCCGAGCCGCAAGCGTTCGGGCCGGAACTGCCCCGCGGCCTAGGCTGAATCAACGAATCGCGAAGCGCACGGAACCCCGTGGGCATTCGATCAGCAACATATCGATTCAACACCCTCGAACCAATTGCGCAATCGTTCGACATGGCGTTTCGGAAGCTCGACGCCGGGGCGGCTGATCGTGCCGAGCAGCTCGCCATGAAAGTCACTCCCCGCGGTCGGGACCAGCTGATATTCGCTGGCGAGGCGCAACCAACCCTCGGCCTGCGCCGGGCTACAGGTACCATAATACGCCTCGATACCCTCGAGCCCGGCGTCGCGAAATTCATCGAAGAGCGAGCGGACGATCGCGAAGTGCTTGAGCGTGTGCGGATGTGCGAGGCCCATGCGCGCTCCGGCGGCACGGCCGAGCGCGAGGCCCTGCGCGAGCGAGAGGCCGGGCACGGGCACGTTGGCGGGTCCCTCGTCGGAGAGCAAGCGATCGAAGGCGTCGCGGACCGAGCTGCACACGCCGGCGTCGACCAGCGCCTTGGCGACGTCGGGGCGGCCGGGGATCCGACCGGCGGCGGCGCGCAGGATCGGCTCGGGGTCGAGCGCGATACCCAGCTCGCCGAGCCGGGCACAGATTGCGCCGATCCGCTCACGTCGCAGGCGATGCTGCTCGTCGAGCTGGACCTGCAGCGCGTCGAGACCTGCCCCCTCGGCCACGCCCCAGATGAGCAGGTGGATCGTGCGGCCCTCGTGCTTGCAGCTCAGCTCGAGCCCTCGCAGCACCCGCACGCCTCGCTCGGCCAACACCCGCGCCGTCTCGACGCAGCCAGCCATCGTGTCGTGGTCTGTCAGGCAGAAGAGCTCGACCCCGTACTCGCCCGCCCGCTCGGCCACCTGCGCGGGTGCGAGGCTGCCGTCGGAGCAGGTCGAGTGGCAGTGCAACTCCAGCCGCACCTCGGGACTATAGAGCGACGTTCCCTTCGTTTCCACGGCCCGCCTGGCTTATGATGCCGCTTCGACGTGCGAGCGAACGACGCCCAACGAGTCGGGCAGGAGCACCCGACGTGACCCGCGAAGAGCCGGCCAAGGCCACGGTGGCCAACTCGGGAGCGAGCGCATCGTGGTGGATTCCAGGCGGCATGCTCCTGCTGGCGGCCGGTGCGATCGTCGCGTGGTGGATCTGGCCGCCGAGCCAAGAGCTGCGCGAGCTGGAGCAGGCGTCTGCGGGCGCATCCGCTGATGCGAGCGCTGACGCGAGCGCTGACGCGAGCGCGCTGCAGCCGATCCCGCGCTACGAGCTGACGACCGACAGCGGCCTCGCGTCGACCGAAGCGGGCGAGGCCTCGACCAAGACCGGCGCCAACGGTCGGCTCCGTTATCGCCTCGACGGCAAGCTCGACTGGCGCTTGCAGCCTGCCGATGACGTGGTTGGCGACGTCGCGGTGAAGGTCTGGGCGTTCCCCGACGCCCCGACGGTTGGCGAGCCGCGCCTGCTCTTGCTCGAGCCGCTCGTGCAGATCTCCGACGCCCGCGCGATCGCGCTGTCCGGCGAGGTCGCCGAGCTCGGGCTCGAGCCCGGCCGCTACACGCTCGCGCTCGCGTTCGGACGCCCGGCCGCGCTGCCCGACCAAGCCGCGGCCGTGCACGGCAGCGAGGGCTCCGACACCTGGACCGTACGCCGCGTGTCGATCGAGATCGAGGGACCATGATCACCACCGAGCCCGTGCAGCCGATCCCCGGCGCCTGCCTGTGCGGCGCCGTGACCTTCACGATCACCCCGCCGACCCGCTTTTGTGCCCACTGCCACTGCTCGATGTGCCGACGAGCCCACGGCGCGCCCTTGGTCACCTGGTCGGGCGTGATGGAAGAGCAGCTGCGCGTGCTGACCGGCGCCGAGCTGCTGCGCGACTACGCGTCGTCGCCCGAGGCCAAGCGCAGCTTCTGTTCGATGTGTGGCAGCAGCTTGTTCTTCCGCTCGACCCGCTGGCCTGGCGAGGTCCACGTCGCGACCGCAAACTTGACCGGGCCGCTCGATCGCGTCCCGACGGCGCACGTGTTCTTCAGCGATCGCGCGCCATGGTTCGAGGTCCACGACGGCTTGATCCGCTGCGGCGGCCCGACCGGGGTCGAGCCGCTCGCGTGATCACGCTTTGAGCTTCTTGTTCATGATCGAATAGATCAGCACCGAGTCCATCGCCGCGATCCCGCCACAGAACGCGAGCAGCAGCGCCCAGCCGGCGCCAGTCAGCTTGTCGCGCTCACCGTCGATCGGCTCGCGGAGGTGGCCCATCAGCGAGCAGGTGCCCTCTTGCGTGACCAGCGGCGCCTCGCCAGTGAAGGGATCCGCGCGGGCAAAGTCCTTCATGGTCCGCTCACACGGGAAGAAGTCGATGTGGGCGTTGGCGCAGACGAAGAGCATCAGCCCGAAGGTGATGACGAACGAGAGCGCGGCGAAGAGCAGGGGCTTTTGGCTGGTCGTGGACATGGGCTGCTCCGAGCGGGCGACGGTATCACGATCCACTCGGGGTATCGGCTGACGCCTGCACGTCCAACACCTTGCCGGCGGCGTCGACCCGCTTGACCACCGTCGCAGGATCGGCGCCCGGCAGCCCGCGTCCGATCCCGGCCCCCTCGGGCGGCGTCGACCAACGGATCTCTCGCCCGCCCGCGAGCGCCCACACGAGGTCGGCGACCATCTGCCCGATCGACTTCAACCCCTCGGGCGTGAGCGCGTCGACGTGATCGCCGGCGCGGTGATAGTCCGCGTGCAGGCCAGTGAAGAAGAACAGCACCGGGATGCTCTTGCGGAACCACCACGCGTGATCGCTGCGGGTCGTGGTCGCGCCCTCGTAGAGGATCTCCATCCCGTAGTTGCCGAGCTCGTCGAGCAGCGGCATCCAGTCGGCGCTGGTGTGGATGCCACCGACCGCGAGCCCGCGCGGGCCGAGCCGCCCGACCATGTCGAGGTTGACCATCGCGACGACCTTGTCCATCGGGAAGCTCGGATCGGCGGACAGCGCCTTGCTGCCGAGCAGGCCCAGCTCCTCACCCGAGAAGTGGGCGAACACGATCGTCCGCTGCGGCTGCACGCCGAGGGCTTGGTACGCGCGGGCGAGCTCGAGCAGCATCGCGGTGCCCGACGCGTTGTCGTCGGCGCCGTTGCAGATCCCGTCGGACACGTCCTTGCGCACGACCTTGCTGCACATGCCGGTCTCGTCGTTGCCGATGTGATCGAAGTGGGCCCCGAGCACGACGATCTCTTCGGTCTTGCCCGGCAGCACGCCGACCACGTTGGGCACCTCGACCCGCTGCTCGGTGAACGAGGTGCTGATCGTCGCCCGCTTGGCGAGCGGCTGCGAGCGCGGCGTGAAGTCGGCGTCGATCGCCGCTTGGATCTGCGAGAGCTTCTTGCCGCCGATCGCGAACAGCTTGTCGGCCTGCTTCCACTTGAGCTGAACGACCGGGATCGGGCCGGGATCGGGCACGACCTTGGCCCGCGATTCGTTGCCCATCAGCCTGCTCGGATCGCTGCCGAGCACGCCCGGCAATTCGTCGGCGTCGCGGGGCGCCTTGCCGACGAAGCTGCGCGGACCCTGGACCACGATCGCCCCGACCGCCCCGGCCTTGCTCAAGCGGTTGAGCTTGGCCGTCAGCGAGTTGTCGCTCGGATCGAACTGCGGGCCGGTGCGCTTGGCCGCGAGCGCGCTGCCAAGCACCATCATGTCGATCGAGGCCTTCGGATCCTCGACCTTCCAGAACACGTCGCCGAGCTGCTTGGTGTCGACGAAGGGCGCGACCAGGTCGACGATCTGCTCGCGGGCTTTTTTGTGCAACTGGTCGAGCTTGGCGAGCTCGTCCTTCTCGGCCCCGGGGGACTGAGCGAGCTTGTCCCGCAGCGGCGCCGCCTCGGCCTCGAACGCCTCGACGATCTTCTGCATCCCACCAAACAGCGCGATCAGGTCCGGCGTGTTGGGGGCCTGATCGAGCAGCAGCACGATCTTGCCCTGCACGTCGACGTCGGCGAGATCGTCGTAGAGCTTGGGCTCGCCGCCATCGCTCGCCTCGCCGTTCGAGCGCGCCGCGTAGCCGACGAACACCAGCTCGGCCTCGGCCTTGCCCGCGCTGCCCTCGGCGCGCGGGATGAACTCGGCCTCGCCGACGATCTTGGGCTTGCCGGGCTTCCCGTCCTTGCCGAGGTCGATGATCTGCAGCGCCTGCTCGGCCTTCGGACCCGCCTCGACCCCGGTCCGCAACGAGTAGGGGACCCGCACGCTGCCCTGACCTGGCAAGGGTTGCAGACCCAGGCTCTCGTGCTGCTTGGTGAGCCAGCCCGCGACCTGCTCGATCTCGGGGGCCAGCGTGAAGCGACCTTGCAGATCGTCGCTGGCCAACCATTTGATCGCCTCGAGCATGGCGTCGACATCGACCTCGGGGCGGGGAGGGGCTTCGACCTCGGCCACTGGTTGCGGGTCGGTCGGGGTCGTCGTCGCCTGCTCGGGACGGCAGGCGAGCACGCTCGCGAGGGCAAGGGACGAGAGGGCGAAATGGCGCCGCGGCATGACTCTGCATACACCAGCGGGACCGCCCAGCGAGCATGGCTGCGAGACTACGAATGAAAGGCCGCGCACACCCGAGCGCATCTGCCTCGGTTGACCACGAAAGGGCGGGTCTTCTAAGCTCGCCCAATGATGGACCTCCTGCAATGGTGCTCGGCGAGACTGCCCCTGGCGACCGTGTTCGTGCTGGCCTGCCAGTCGCCTTCCGAGGAGGGCGACTCCTCCGACGAGGCCGCCGACACCGAGACGGACACGAGCGACTGCACCCCCGGAACCTTGGGGTGCGCGTGCTTCGAGCAGGCTTGCTTCGGTGACCTGGTCTGCGAAGCGAACCTCTGCACCGATCCTGGAGGATCCACGGATTCGACCAGCGAGGACTCGGACACAGCCGAGAGCGAGAGCGACACCGCCGACACCGACAGCTCCAGCGACACCGACAGCTCCAGCGACACCGCCGAGACCGAGAGCGATACGGCTGACACCGACACAACCGACGACACGACCGACACCGACACGACCGGCGATGGCGACGGAGACCTCACCCCCTGCGAGATCGCTGAGGTCGAGCGCCACTCGCTGGGCTGCGAGTACCTCGTCCAGCGACCTGCCAACTACAATGGTCCCGGGCTGAACTTCCTCGAGTTCACCAACCCCGATCCCGTCGAAGTCGCCTTGATCGAGGTCGACGGCATGGTCGGTGGTAATTGGGAGCCGGTGGTCGCCCCAGAGATGGTCGAACCATGGACGACCCAAGAGGTCGTGCTACCCAACTTCGTCCCAAGGGTGTTTCGAGTCCGCTCGGACATTCCCGTGGCCGTCCAGCAGTTTTTCCCAATGCTGGAAGGTGCCGGGGATGTCGAGAACCAGTTGGCCGGCGCCATCATGCACTCGAGCGCGACCTGGGACTGGGACTATTACGTCCTGGGCACCACCAGTCTCGCCAACGTCATCTATGGTGGCCATGCCTACGCGCTCACGCTGAGCGAGGGTACGACACTGACCATCACGACGCCGGTGCCCATCCTCGTGGGGGACATGAACGTCCCGGCCGGCGGCTCGGTGGAGGTTCCGCTGCCGGTCGGTACGGACTTGACAATCAGGCTGCCGCCAGCGAACAGCAACCTATCGCTCACCGGTGTTCGAATAACGAGCGATCCCGATCACCCCTTTGCCCTGTGGTCGGGCGCCGAAATTAGCACCATCCCGCAAGGTGTGTCTCCCCACGACTACACCTTCGAGCAATTGCTCGGCGTTCATGAGTGGGGCACCCACTACCTGGCTGCGCGCCCCATGTATTCGTACGACGCCGACTCGGTACGATGGCAAATCGTGGCTGCCGAGGACGCGACGTTGGTGAGCTTCAGCGCGCTCGGGGTGGTAAATGGTCTGCCCGGACCGACGATGCTCGACGCGGGGGAATCGCTCGAATTCCAGGCCAACGGTCCTCACAACGGCGAGTCCGGCTCGTTCGAGATCGAAGCCACCAAATCGATTGGCGTGGCGGTGTACACGACTAGCCTGGCATACACCGAGCCCTCGATGACCATGCTGCCTTCGATCGATTCGTTCCCGACCCGCGCGGTCGCGGTCCAGCAAGCGTGGTTCGAGCTCGCGAATGGGACGGTCCAGGTCGTGCACAGCACCGGCGTGCCCCCGACCTTCAACGGCGCATACCTCAATCCCTGGGTCGATTTCGAGATCGCCGACGGCTGGACGGTCTCGTACTTCATCACTTACGACGGCACCTTCGTGGTCGAGTCCGACCAGCCCTTCATGGCCTACATGACTGGTTGGGAGCCTGGCTGGGGCGGATACCTGACCCAAGGCGGGTTCATCGGAAAGTGATCCGCTGCCCTCGGCGCCCACACGGTTCGGCAAGCGATCCGTGTGGGCGTGATGGATGGACGACCGAGCCTTGAAAGCAACGACATGCACGAGATCAACCGACTCCCCCCATTGACGATCCCCCTGCTCTTCTCGTTGACCATCGCCTGCACGCCAGGCAGTGAGGACGGGGACGATGAGGCCGCATCGGCCAGCGAGAGCGAGAGTGGAGGTGAGTGTAGCGTGGGGACCCTCGGGTGCGAGTGCCTCGAGGGCCTGTGCCTCGGCGGCCTCGAGTGCGTGGCCGGCATCTGCGAGATGCCCGGCGGTTCGACGACGGACTCCGACAGCTCGGACTCCGACACTTCCAGCACCGACACCGACTCCGACACCACCGACACCACCGACACCACGGAAACCGGCGACGGTGATGGCGACGGACCTTGCGACATCCCGACCGGCACCAACGAAGGCTGTGAATTCCACGCAATGAAGCTGGCGCTGACCGACGCTCAGGTCTTGAACCAGATGCCCGCGACCTTCGCAGTCACCAACAGTGGTGCCGAGGTCGCCGAGGTCGTGATCGAGCGCCTGAACAACGGCTCGTGGACGACCGTGCACGGTCCCGTGCAAGTGCAGCCGATGGCGACCGAGGAGTACGTGACGACCTCGCCGGCCGACATCGTGTACTTTGGGCTCAGCGCGGGCGACGTGTTCCGGATTCGCAGCACGCGGCCCGTCGTCGCGCATCAGTTCAACTCGACGGTTGCTTCCTCGTTCTATGGCGCCTCGCTGCTCTTGCCGACCGCGGGCTGGGATTGGAACTATCGGGTCGTCAGCACCTCCGCGATACATCAGTTGCCTTATGCCGTCGTCACTGCCGCAACCGATGGTACGTCCGTAGAGGTAGAGCTGAAGGACGCAATCGAGCCCGGGCCGGGGATCCCCGCCCAAACGGGGGCGGGAACGGTCTTCTCGTTCGAGCTCGACGCCGGCGAGACCTTTGGCCTGTTCGCCGATCCCGACGCCTTCTACTTCGGCGGCACGCGGATTACCTCCGATCCAGCGCATCCGATCGGCGTGTTCACGGGCACGCGTGGCCAATACTACGGTCACGGCGAGGATCAGATGTTGGGCGTGAACCAGTGGGGCCTCGACTTCGTGTGTCCCCACATCCGCAATCAACAACCGATTCGCAACGGAACCGGAATCGATTGGCGAGTCTACAGCGCCGAGCCCGTTACCTTCTTCGAATTCGCGCAATCCGGAGGCGGGCAGCTCCCGGTGGGGCAGCAGCTAGTGCAGACCGCCGGCAATTCGATAGGCGTCGAGAGTTGGGTCAGCTTCACGGTCACCGCGGCCAAGCCCGTGGCGGTCGTCCCCGTGCTGCAAGACGACAACGCAGAACAATACTACAAGGAGAGCTTCGCGATGATCCCGGCGGTCGATCGCCTGCTCGATCGCTACGTCGTGTACGCGCCAGATGGACCTTACGCGACGCACGTGCTCACCGTCATTCGCGCGGACGGGGCAACGGTCACCGTCGACGGAGCGGCGTTGGTCCCCTACGAGACCAAGGTGGTCGTCCCTGGTTGGGAGATGGTCCGCTTCACCCTGACGCCCGGCGCACACGAGCTGCTCGGCAGCGAACCCTTCCTCGCCGTCATGAATGGCTGGGGCTCGGGGGGCCTCTTGGAGCAGAACTACATGTACGTCGCCGGCATGGCGCTCTGACGCAGACGCGCTCGGCCGCCGGCCAATCGGGACCACGTCCTGGTTCGCCGGTCGAAGGTACAGTTTTCCTCGACCGGAATACGCGGCGCCGCGGAGGCCGCTGGCCTCTGTCAGGGGAGTTTTCTCCCACGCCGACCATTCCACCGCACGGCAGGGGTGTCAACCGCCCGAACCTTTGCTAATGACGGCGATCGTGTCGAAACAGGCCGAGACGGTGTCCCCCGAGACCGCCCGCGAGCTGCTGACGCTCCAACTCGACGAGCGCGGCAAGGTGATCGTCGGGGAAGAGCTGACGATCCTCGATCGGATCCGCGCACGCATGAAGGCGGACCTTGCCACCGAGGTGCACCAGTTCGACGACCTCGACGGTGACATGATCGCGCTGCGCGACGAGATCGCCGAGGCCAAGGAAGAGGACCTGCCCGCGCTGCTCGACCAGATGCACCAGCTCGCGGCGCTCAACGCCAAGCGTGGTCAAGGTCGCAGCCTGCCGGTCGATCCCAGCAACCCCTACTTCGGTCACCTCCGGATCAAGGAGGGCCGCAGCGGCAAGCTCCGCGACGTGCTGATCGGCAAGCGGACCATGCTCGACACCGGCGACGGGCTCTCGATCGTCGACTGGCGCAACGCCCCAGTCAGCCGGCTCTACTACCGCTACGACGAGCAGGACGAGTACGAAGAAGAATTCGACGACCGCAGCATCGAGGGCACGGTGCTGGTCCGCCGCAGCGTGGTCGTCAGCGAGGGCGCGCTGCGCCGGGTCGACTCGCCGCAAGGTGCGTGGATCCAAGCTCGCGGCGGCCACTGGCGCGCGCTCGGGCAGGAGCGTCGGCCGACGCTCGCGGGCGGCAGCGGGGCCGCGGTCCGAGTCCCGCGCGGCCGCCTCGGCGTGCACGAGGAAGATCTCGGCCGCGCCGACAAGCGCCTGCAAGAGATCACCGCGCTGATCGACAAGGAGCAGTTCGGGCTGATCACCCGCCCCGAGTCGGGCGTGGTGCTGATCCAAGGCGGTGCGGGCTCGGGCAAGACGACCGTCGCGCTGCACCGGGTCGCCTACCTCGCCTTCCAGGACGCGCGCCGCTTCTCGCCCGACAGGATGCTGATCGTCGTCTTCAACGAGGCGCTGGTCGAGTACATCCGCCACGTGCTGCCCTCGCTCGGCGTCGAGGGCGTGACGGTCACCACCTACCGGCGCTGGAGCGCCGCGCTGCTCAAGCGCGTGAACCTCGAGCTCCCGCCCAAGCGGACCGAGTCCACGCCCGAGGCGGTCGTGCGCTTCAAGAAGCACCCGGTCGTGATGCGGATGATCGAGGCGCTGGTCGCCGAGGATCTCCAGGCCGTCGAAGACTCGCTGAACGAGCGCCTAGCCGAGCGCGAGCAGGCCGAACGGGTGATCGAGCACTGGCGCAGCCTCGCCAAGCTGCCGCCGAGCGTCCGGGCCCGCCGCGCGCTCGCCTGGTTGGAAGGCGACGGCAAGTCGCTCCCGGCCAAGACCCGCGCCGCCGCCGAGACCGTGCTGCGAGCGTTCCGCGAGAGCGTCGACGAGGTGCTCGACGACTGGGCCGAGCTGTTCGGCGACGGCGACCGCATCCGGGCCTCGATCGCCCGCCACGCACCCGAAGCGTTCACCGAGCAGGAGCTGGACACGATCGTCCGCTGGTGCGGCAAGAAGACGGCAGCGTTCATCGACTGGCGCGAGGGCAAGGACGAGGTCGAGCCGAGCGAGGACGACGAGGAGGGCGAGACCGTGCAGGTCCGCAAGGCTCCGCCCGCGCTCGACGGCGAGGACGACGCCGTGTTCTTGCGGCTCTTGCAGGCCAAGCAGGGCGGCCTGTTCATCAAGGGCAGCCGATTCGAATACGAGCACATCGTGATCGACGAGGCCCAGGACCTGTGCCCAATCGAGGTCCGCGTGCTGCTCGACTGCGTCTCGCAAGGCCGCAGCGTCACGATCGCGGGCGACAAGGCCCAGAAGATGATCTTCGACAACGGCTTCACCGATTGGCCGCAGCTGCTCGACGACGCCGGGCTGCCGCACGTCGCGATTCAGCCGCTCAAGATCACCTACCGCTCGACTCGTCAGGTCATGCAGCTCGCCCGCCACGTGCTCGGGCACCTGCACGATCCCGCCGACGATCTGATCGCCCGCGACGGCGCGCCGGTCAGCTACTTCGGGTTCAACGACATGGGCGAGGCCGTCGCGTTCTTGGGCGAGGCGCTGCGGACCTTGATG
>CBFGLP010000196.1:0-4180 GCA_965649595.1 uncultured Myxococcales bacterium
TCGTCGCCTCGTCGGTGCCCTTCGTGACCTCGCTCGGCGTGGGTGCGCACCTCGAGGCCTGGGGCATCGCGCCCGAGCGGATCATCGAGCTCGATTGGTGGGAGTCGTTCGACCTCCCGCGCGGGGGTGTTCGAATCACCGCCGCGCCTTGTCAGCACTTCTCTGGTCGCGGCCCGCGAATGCGCAACGCGACGCTGTGGTCGTCGTTCGTGATTCGTAGCCCCAACCACGGCGTGTTCTTCAGCGGCGACACCGGCTTGACCACGCAGTACGCCGAGATCCGCGACAAGCTCGGCCCCTTCGATCTCGTGATGCTCGAGGTCGGGGCGCATCACCCCGCGTGGGGTGACATTCATCTGGGCCCCGACAACGCCCTGCGTGCGCACGAGCTGCTTGGTGGCGGCGCGTTGTTGCCCGTGCACTGGGGGACCTTCGCGTTGGGGCTGCACGAGTGGGATCAGCCGGTCGAGCGCCTCGTCGAGCTCGCGCCAAGCAAGGGCGTGCAGCTGGTGCTGCCGCGGATCGGCGAGGTGGTCGAGCCCTCGCGGGTCGAGCGAGTCGAGGCCTGGTGGCGGGAGTCGGCGATCATGGTCGAAGGCCGCAGCGACGACGCGGACGCGGCCGGTCAGCCCGCAGCCGACACCGGCGCAGGCGAGCTCGAGTGGCCGCTCGACTGACCGATCACGCCCTCGCGGGCCGCTCGACCCGCTCGTCCGCGCGCTCCATGCTCGCAAGCAGCCATGCGGCTGCGCATCCCGATCGGCATCAGCGACTTTCGTGAGCTCCGGGACAAGCGCCTGGAGTACGTCGACAAGTCGAGCCTGCTCGTCGAGATGATCGATCGGGAGGGCACCAAGGTGCTGCTGCTGCCGCGGCCGCGGCGGTTCGGGAAGACGCTCAACCTGTCGATGATCCGGTACTACTTCGAGCGGCGGGCGGAGGATCTGTCGTATCTGTTCGAGGATCTCGCGGTCTGGAGGGCCGGAGAGGAGTATCGGCGGCACTTTCAGCGATATCCAGTCATTTTTTTGTCGTTTCGTAACGTCAGAGCCAACACGTTCGAAATGTGCTGGTCGCAGCTATGCAGACGATCCAAACGCTCTACGCGGAGCATCGGGAATTGCTCGACGGGGACAGCTTGACCGACGTCGAGCGTCAGGACTTCTTGTCGATCTCGAGCAACACGGCCGAGCCCGTGCTCTACGAGCGAGCGCTGGAGGAATTGTCGAAGTACCTGCACCGGGTCACTGGGGAGCGGGTGATAATCTTGATCGATGAATACGATGCTCCGATACATGCCGGCTATCTAAACGGGTATGGTGGACAGATTATTGATTTCTTTCGCGGTTTCCTAACCTCGGGCTTGAAGGATAATCCCCATCTCGAGCGTGGTGTGGTGACGGGGATCCTGCGGATTGCCCGCGAGAGCATTTTCTCGGGGCTCAACCATTTAGGGGTCTACACTCTGCTCGATAAGGCGTTCAATACATCGTTTGGTTTCACCGAGCCCGAAGTCGAGCGTCTGTTGGATCGTGCGGGCATGATGGATCAACGGGAAGTCGCGCGCGACTGGTATAATGGTTATTTGTTCGGTGGCACCGTCATCTTCAATCCCTGGAGCGTGCTCAACTTCGTCGATCGTGACGGGGATCCACAGCCTTACTGGTTGAATACGAGCTCGAATGATCTGATCCACGAGTCGCTTCGCAAGCACGGCGTTCGGCTCCAGCCGGCTCTGGAGCAGTTGCTCGCTGGGGAGAGCGTCGACGTCGTGCTGGACGCCGATGTGGTGCTGAATCAGCTCGATGAGAGCGAGGTCGCGTTCTGGAGCTTATTGGTGTTCTCCGGTTACCTCGAGGCCGAGAAGCGTGGTGATCGCCGAGCGCGCGTATCGATCCCCAACCGCGAGGTCCGCCTCGTCTACACGAGCACCTTCCAACAATGGCTCAATGAGCGGATGCGTGGCCATGGCGCCGACCAGCAGCGCATGCTCCATTCACTATTCGGTGGTGACGCCGAGACGCTCGAATTGCAGATCGGCGCGCTCGTGAAGAACGTGCTCTCCTACCACGATCTCGGCCCTGACGAGCCCGAGCGCTTCTATCAAGCCTTCATCCTCGGCCTGCTCTGCACGCTCGAGCCGGGCCATCGGGTCCGCTCGAACCGCGAGTCCGGCAAGGGTCGACCGGACGTGCAGATCTTCCCCAACCAGCCCGGGCAGCCCGGTGTGGTGCTCGAGCTGAAGGTCGCGCGGGGCAAGCGGACGCTCGAGCAGGTGCTGGAAGAGGGGATCGAGCAGGCGCGCACGAAGGATTATACCGCCGAGGTCACTGCGGTAGGGGCCGATCCGGTGCATGTGTTCGTGGTCGCCTTCGATGGTAAGGACGTGCGGGTCGTCGCCGTCGAGGGGCTCTAGCCGAGCTCCGCGTCGAGCTCCGCCGCGCTCAGGATCGGCCCAAACGCGGCGCGAAACGTCGCTACGAGCCCTCGCGCCTGCGGCTCCGGCAGCCCCCGAATCACGATCCTCGCCCAGCTAGGCTCCCGCCCCGACGAGCGCGCGGTCCCTGTGATCTCCACACCATCGGGTAAACCTTCGGAGCGCCAGGTGTGGTCCTCGCCCGATACGCCCATCGACGCCAGGATCGGATCGATCGTGCAGATCAGCGCTGCGCCACCCGCCGCGATCCGCCAGGTCTGGTGGGTCGCCCAATAACCGAGAAACTCGGCGCCCGAGACCTCTCGCTCGGCGATCTTTGCTGGTTCGTCGACGGTCGCACCAACCAGCTCGGCCAGCACCGCGGTGAAGGCCGCGAAGATCTGGTCACGCCCGATCGGCCGCTCGCGGCTGTACATCTGCCGGGCCAGCCACTCGACCTTCGCGTCCGTCTCGCTCACGTGGTCGATCATTGACCACTCTCCTCGATTATCGTCCAGAGTCGCGCGTAGATGCCGAAGCCCGCTCGAGCACCCTCGACGATCACTGCCGGCTGGGCCCCGCGAGCGCAGGCGGCCTCGATCGCCGCGGCGACACCGGAGAAGTGCCCGCGATTGTCCGGGTAGCCGCGATAGAAGCGGAGCGCTCGCTCGCCGACGTGCAGCTGCGCGTCGATGTGGTCGGCCAGCAGCTCGGCGCCGAGGGTCGAGCCTTCCCATACGTAGAGCCATCCGATCGCGGCGTCGTGGTCCTCGAGCAGCGCGCAGAGCCGACCTCGCAAGCCAGCGATGCCGTCGGCGACCGGTAAAGGAAGGGCGCTCGCGGGCAGCTCGAGGGCCTCGAGGTCACGCGCCGCGGCGTCGCTGCGAGCCATCTCGGGCGTCCACAGGCCAGGGTGACTCGCAAAGGTGCCCCGCTCGGCGGTGGCCTCGAGCTCGCGGGCGAAGCCGAGCTGAGCGTGAAGGATGCAGGCGTAGCAGGAAGGGGTCAGCGGCCGCGGGCCTCGGCCGATCATCGCTCGAGAGAGCGGGCGGCGCTCGAGCGCGAGGTGCTGGGTTCGCGTGGCGGAGGCCAGCAGCTCGAGGATCGGGCCGCGAGTGCGCGGGAGCGGCATCGGTCGACGGGCAGTCATGGTGGCCGAGGGCACGCGATCCGAGGAGGTCGCCGCGGCGAAAATCCGGCCGCATCGTGTGCGCGTGTGCGATCGTCTCGGCGGCAGGTGAAGCGCGTCGGGGGACATGATGGCCAAAGGGACAAACGAGAGAGGGCAGGCGAGCAATGGCTCGAAGACGATCCTGTGGGTCGTCGCGGCGGTGGTCGTGCTGATCGTCGCGGTGTTGGGCTGGAAGCGCTGGGGTGGCGCAGCGGAGCGTGGATCCGAGGGCAGGGACGATCGGGCGCAGGCGAGCGATGGCTCGAGCGAGCGGGATGCCGCTCGGAAGATCGCGTCGCGGCCCGAGCTAGCGACCGAGCCGAAGGCGACGATCACCGGCACGATCCGGACGCGCGGTGGCGGGCCGATCGCGGGGGCACAGGTCTGCGCGTGGGGCAAGTCATCGCAGCTGCGCGGCCGCGGTGACGGCAAGCCGAGCTGCACGAAGACCGAGCGCGATGGGCACTATCGGCTCGAGGGGCTGTGGCCGGTCGAGACCGAGGTCAGCGCGAGCGCGGCCGAGCACGTGCCGCAGCAGTGGCGTCGCAAGGACGAGCGCGGTCGCTGGCGCAACGCGGTGAACCTGCGCGCGG